>NZ_JBHTBW010000080.1:0-63257 GCF_042665195.1 Laceyella putida | reverse complement strand
CAGTGTAACAAAAAAAGTGCCCGAAGGCACTTTTACAAATCATGTTATGCTTTTGCATCAGTCTCCATCAAGAGTGGTTTTGTTTGACAGATGAAGAACGTGGGTTGTTTTTCTGTCGCCATTCGTGCTCGAGCAGGCTGTATTGGTACAAGCTCCAATAACTCTCGCCCATTTTGCGGGCGTCGCGAATCAGCCCTTCTTTGATAAAACCCACTTTTTCATAGCAAGCGATAGCGCCCGCGTTAAAATCAAACACCCTGAGGTCAATGCGATGCAGATGAAGTTGGTCAAACGCGATGCGCAACATCTGTATCATCATGTGTTCGCCAAGGCCTTGCCCCCGTTTGTTGGGGGCGACAAGCACCCTTGAAATGCTCGCGCTCAGATTTAGGTAATCGATGTGGCTCAATTCAATATGACCCACTACGTCATTCCTGGAATCCACCGCCTTAAAAATGAGCAACGAGGGGGGATTGCTTTGATCGACTTGTTTGCAATGTTGTTCCAGTTGCGCTTTGTCCAGCGGATAGGTGAAAATGGGACCGGCCCATTGCAAGAGAAATTCGGGGGAATCAATCCAACCGATCAGGCGATCCATATCAGCCGGTTCAAAGGGTTTGAGTGTAATCATCCGTTGGCTCTCTTTATATTGAATGGTTGTTTTTGAAATGAATGCGCAAATTTTATAAACCGTGATGGTCGTACTTGAACTCAGATGTGCATAACTCAGCTCCTTTAACGCAATCTAAGAGCAGATTGGTTAAAAAGGAGGGAGCCCAGATGGATATCGAACGGGCCAAGGAGATTTTACAGTCGCCGGAAAGAATCGAAGTAAAGTATCGCGGTGAGCCGGTTTGGATTGAGATGGTGGATGAAACTGCGGAAAAGGTGCGCGTTCACTCCGAAACCAATCCGCAAGAGGTGAAGATCATCCCCGTTTATGACTTGGATGATCGGTAATGCGCATATAGCCATGATGATAGAGAGCAGAATCAAGCTCTCTATTTTTATTTGGATATCATGCGATACTCATTCCCCATCCCCATTACCCTGATTGGATGTAGAAATGATCAGAATAATGGTATTATATAAGTCCTGCATAAATATAGCAATAAGGTGGGTTTACGAATGCTGATCCGTTGGTTTCATCTGGCTGATTATGAGTCCGTGGTTCAACTTTGGTGAGATGGCGAAAGTGCAGTGGGCCTGCAGGCCATCTGGTTGAAGGGGAGGTGGTCCAACCGACGACAAAGCACGAGTCATGGGCTATGATATGGAAATTGATTAAACTGGGACGGTACCTGCTCTAATGGAGGAATGAGTGATGCAAATCTTGTTGATACGGCATGGACAATCGGAAGCGGACCTGCGCGAAGTGCATGAGGGAAGAGCCGATTTTCCGTTGACGGAGAAAGGGATTGAACAAGCGCACAAGATGGCGCGACGGGTCAAAGAAGATTTCCCGCCCGACTATGTTTGGGCAAGCACATTGAAAAGAGCAAGTGAAACGGCATCGATCCTGGCCAAAACCATTGGCTGTCCGATCAACTATTTGCCTGAGTTGCACGAGCATGACAACGGGAAACTAGCAGGTCGCCCCTTGGCGGAAACGTCGTTCCCGTTGGACATCCTTCCCCATGTGAAGCTGGGCGAGACGGGTGAATCGGGCATTGAGTTCCGGGCGCGGGCCGAGCATGCGTTTTCCTATATTAAACACTATAGCAAATCCTATCGCCGCATCGCGATCGTTTCGCATGGCGGCATGATTTCGCGGATGTTGGAAAGCTTTCTGGGGATGCCGGTCCATCATGATTGTTTTATCCAAACCAGCGATACGGGGATCCATCTGATTGAATATCATGAACGGGGCCGGCTTGTTCATTTTTTGAATAGTGATAGCCACGCAAGGTGATTTTTATATCTTTGCGAGCGAGAAAACCCCTAGCTTCAGCTATGGGGATGAGAGCGAGCGTCGGACGAGGGAGGGTTAAAACCCTCCCTCGTCCGACCATTTTTGTAAATATTCTTTGACTAACTTCTCAATTATCTTGCTGGCATCTGTATTCTCTTTAACAGCTTGTAGCTTTAAGTGCTTAATCACTTCTTCATCTAAAGAAGTGGTAAATTTCTTTCGTGTTCGTTTTTCCTCCTTTTTCTATTGCGTATTTACGCATATGATATGGGAAAAGGAGGTGAAAAGCAAATGCACAAAGCGTTTAAGTTTCGTATCTACCCAACGAAAGAACAAGCCACACTTATTAATAAGTCAATGGGTTGTAGTCGGTTTGTTTTTAACCACTTCTTAACCAAGTGGAATGAAGCATACAAGCAAACAGGAAAGGGATTAACGTACCATGCTTGCTCTTCTCAACTCACGCAATGAAAGAAGGAACTCGTGTGGTTAAAAGAAGTGGATTCCACTTCACTTCAAAATGCATTGAAGCATCTGGACGATGCATTTAAATGCTTTTTCAAAAAGCAGAATGACCGTCCCCGCTTCAAAAGCAAACGGAACAAAGTCCAATCCTATACCAGTCAATGTGTAAACCAAAACATCAAAATAGAAGGAAACAAAATGAAACTCCCTAAGCTAGGATGGGTTCAATTTGCTAAATCCCGTGAAGTCGAAGGAAAAATACTTTCTGCCACGATCCGCCGCAACCCGTCGGGTAAATATTTTGTTTCCATCCTATGTGAAATGAAGGACTGTCCATATGTCCCAGTAGATAAAGGGAAAGCGGTTGGTATCGATCTCGGTTTGAAAAATTTCGCAATCCTCTCGAATGGTGGAAAAATCAATGCACCCAAGTTCTTCAGAAAGTATGAAAAACAATTAGCTAGATGGCAACGAATCCTATCACGCCGTCAAAAAGGCGGTTCCAATTGGAACAAAGCACGGGTCAAGGTTTCTGGAATCCACGAAAAGATCGTTAATGCTAGACATGATTTTCTACATAAACTGTCTACCAAACTGATTCGCGAAAACCAAGTCATCTGTCTGGAAGACTTACAGGTAAAAAACATGATTAAAAACCACAACGTAGCTAAATCAATCACCGATGCGTAATGGTCTGAATTTGTATCCATGTTGGAGTATAAGGCTAAATGGTATGGAAGAATCATTGTCAAAGTCGGAAAAACTTTTCCATCTAGCCAACTATGTTCCAACTGTGGTTACAGAAACAAGGAAGTAAAAAGTCTCAACCTCAGACAGTGGACATGCCCAGAGTGTCACACAAACCATGACAGAGATATCAACGCATCGATAAACATTTTACAAGAAGGTTTAAGACTCATTGCCGCTGGGCTGGCGGTCTAAGCTTGGTTAAGTTCCCTTCGGTGGAAGGGATTACCCAAGAATTCCCTGACTTTAGGCATGGGGAGTGGTCAAATAAAGGGGATGACTAGATGCGGATGCCCCAAATGTGGGAAAAAGAAATTAGCATGGAGAAATTGCCGTCACGGGAACCGGATTAAGCCGTCTCTTCAATCTCGAGCATAACAAGTTTAAGATTATCTCTTGCAAGAATTGCGGATATTCGGAGTTTTATCGTGCGAAGAGCACAGGGGCGATGAACATCATCGATTTTTTCTTTGCAGATAAGAGGATTCCTACGAAAAGAGGAGCATAAGGGGAGTTACTGGAGATCAACTCCCCTTTGATTACAAGGTGGAAGTGTGTTGATATCCAAGGCTGGAGAGATCCAACGTTAAGATAACGCCGGCTTTTTGATAGGATAAGAGTGATGAAACGGAAGGGTGGTAAGAGCAGGAATGATTCAGCGAATGCCGCAGTTGGTGAACTTGCATGTGGGTATGCCAAAAACGATGGAGTATGGTGGTAACAAGGAGATGCGGACAGGGATATGTAAGGACCCGATCGAGGAAGTTTACTTGGCCAACGAGGGCTTTCACGGGGATGGAGTGGCCAACCCCACCTTTCACGGCGGGATTGAACGTGCGGTGTGCGTGTATCCGCATGAACATTACTTGATGTGGGAACAAGAGTTTCAAACAAAATTGCCCGCGTGCGCCTTTGGTGAGAATGTGACGGCTACCCATCTCTTGGAACGGGATGTGTGCATCGGAGATATTTATCAATTAGGCGAGGCGGTGATTCAAGTCACGCAAGGCAGAATTCCCTGCGATACGATTAACAAACGAACGGGAATCCCGACTCTGATGGCGCGAATCATAGAGGAAGGGTATACCGGATTTTTTTGTCGCGTGTTGCAAGAAGGCACTGTAAGGAAAGATTCAACGATTCAGTTATTGGAACCCCATCCCTTGCAGGTGTCGGTGTTATTCGCCAATGAAATCTATTTTCATCGCAAGCGCGATGTCGAAGGAATTAAGAAAGTGCTGGCCGTTCCTGAATTGGCAAAGGTCTGGCGGGAACTTTTGGGTAAGCGGTTGGACGCGGGCCGGAAGTGAAATTGATTCATCATGAAATATGCGACCCCCGAATTGAAAGCGAAGGAAAACAGGCTCCTTGTTCTGGCCAAGGAGCCTGTTTTCCGCTTAAAGCTCCAATTTATTGATAATCGAGTCATACACACCGGATCCATGCCCGTGAATATGGGATGTCTCTTCACGGAGCAAATCGATGACATAAGCGCGTTCTTGTTCAGACAAATCAGCGTCCACATCACGCAATTTCCGCTGTAAGCTACTGATCAGATTCAGACTGTGTTCGGCTTCTTTGCGGCCGGGCTCACGTATGTTGGCCTCGTGCAAGCGGGCTTCTTCTTTCTCCAATCGCTCAGACAGGATATTCATCTCTTCAAGAGATAAGATCATGATTGTGCCTCCTTCAGACATGATACGCCTATAGTATCTGCCCGAGCAGGAAAAATATGCTATGAAAAAGGGTGCGCAGCCCACAAATCGCCGGAATGAAGCCACAACTTGAATAACGCAAACAGTCTGGGCAACAGAGTAGACGGACTATATCATTCAGGCCTTTTCCTCTTGCAAATCCAACCAATTCATTTCTTGTTCACTTAACTTGATCTGCATCGCCTCAAAGCAGGATTGGATCTCCGCCCGGTTCCGGGGCCCGACGAGGGCGGCGGTGGGGAAGGGTTGGTTCAGCACATAAGCCAAGGCGATTTGGATCAGGGAACAGTTCTTTTCCTTTGCTAGCTTGCCGGCGCGATGTAAGCGCTCCCAGTTTTCGTCGTTGTAATAAACGCGCACCATATCGGCATTGTCCGTCACCTCGGGACGGAAGCGGCCGGTGAAGAAGCCCCTTGCTTGGGAAGACCAGGAGAGGAGAGGGAGTTGGTGTTGCTGATGCCATGCGCACGTGGCTTCATCCGCCGAGATGCAGCCTTCCCAGAATGGCTCTTTGGGTTTGGCCAGACTGAGATTGGTACTGCTGAAGGTGAATCCGATCAGTCCATGTTTCGCCGCATACTCATTGGCTTCCTGAAGCCGTTCGTGAGACCAGTTGGAACCACCGATGGCACGGATGCGGCCCACCTCGATATGCTTGTTAAGCGCTTCCATGATGACGCCCACAGGGACATCAGGATTGTCACGATGCAAGGCATATAGGTCGACGTAATCTGTGCGTAATTCTTCCAGGCTGACGTTGAGGTCATAATCAATGTCTTCGGGAGTGACGCGGGGGCCGTTGTGGTCATGATGGGCGCCTTTGGTCAAGATGATGATGTCTTCGCGCTTGACTTGTTGCAACCATAAGCCAATCGTTCTTTCGCTGTGCCCATAGATGCGCGCGGTGTCGATGGCGTTGCCGCCGAGAGAGACATAGGCGTGAAGCAATTCACTGACGGTGTCGGTGTGATCAGGTGAAAAGAAATCAGAGCCCATGATCAATTTGGAGCAGGGTTTGGCCAAGCCTTGAATCGTTATCGTGTTCATACCCATTCCCCCTTCATTCTGATAAGGCGATACGCGCCCGAGTGCGCGCGGATTTGAGGCAGGCGTCCAGCAAAGCCATGTTGTTGATGGCGTCAGAAGCGGGGAAGAGCAGCGAAGTTCCTTCAAGCACGCTACGCGCAAAGTCATCGGCTTGCAAGCTGTATTGGTTTACATGGGGCACTTCCACTTCGCGGTGTCCCTTGGCAGTGGTGACAAAGAAATGGGAAGAAGCATCGGCTTGACTCACAAATGCCGAAGGAACCATGATGTTGCCTTCTGTGCCCACAATCTCCAATGTATTGCGAAATGCTGCCCACATGCCACAATCAAAGGTAAGGCCGACACCGTCGGAAAATTCCACCAAACCAGAAGCCATCATGTCTACCTGGTCATGCTCGGGAGAGAAAAAGGCGTGTACGGTGACCGCTTGGGGCTCTTCTTCCAAGAGCAAACGGGCGACACTGAGCGGATAACAGCCGACATCGTACAGAGAGCCACCGCCCCACTCCCGTTTGTATCGGATATTGCCTCTGTCCCCAGCGTTATTGAAGGTAAAAGTGCTATGAATCCCACGAATGATCCCGATTTCACCTGAGTTGATCACTTCTTTGATCTGGGTGTAGCGGGGATGATGACGATACATGAACGCTTCGGCCAGTTTGACGCCCGCATGATCGCAAGCGCTTACCATTTCCGCCGCTTCTTGCGCGGTTAAAGCGAGGGGCTTTTCGCACAGGACATGTTTGCCTGCTTCTGCGGCACGAACGGTCCACTCTTTATGCAGATGGTTGGGTAGCGGAATATATACGGCGTCGATGGAAGGATCAGCAAGTAAGGCTTCATAAGTGTCATAAGAGCGGGGGATGCCGCACTTTTCCGCCGTTTCTTTGGCTTTCTCGCCATTTCGGCTGGCAATGGCCGCCACTTCGCCCAAAGCCGATTGTTGAATTCCGGGAATAACGGAATGAATGGCGATGTTGGCGCAACCCAAGATTCCCCATCGCAATTTGTTGGTAGCCGTCATGAAATCAGCTCCTTTACCTTTAGTATATTAATTATTTTAATAAATCGAAAGTATATTTTTGATAAAATTTTCTGCATATAAGACAATGGATATATGGGTATAAAGTATAAAAGGAGGGTGAGTTATTGATGGAAACGGTGGCGGGGATTTTGATGTGCCTGAGTTTGCTGATGCTGGTCATGGCCAAGGTGGAATTGGGAAATCGGGATGGCAATACGGTGGATGCCTGGATCCAACAACATCGTTCCGCCGAAGAAAAAGAGCAGGGAGCCAGGCTTGGCATGAGATTTCTGCTCTTTGGCATACTTGGGTTTATTCTATCCTTATGTTTGTTTTATTGGAGTTGAAAATCACTTATCCTTGAAGGCTAGGTGAATTTTTCTTAAGTATGTTGAGGAAACGCAATCACAACTGAATAATCTCAAACAAATGACCTTAGTAACATTTAAGAAGCAAATGTATTTGAGTTCAGATGGTGGGCATAAGTGAATCCAAATCGTGAAAGATGGTCAATCAATCAAATAGTTAGTCAAAAAAACGGCAACTTACTGCATTTGGGCAAAGGTTGTCGTTTTTATCTCTTTTATATCAGAAAATATTAGAAACGCCCCTTTACATACGCTGGTGGGGTATAGTATATTTTAGTGGGAGGTGGTTGGTATAAACGAACAGTTAAATGATGCTATCATTGATGAAACCAATTGCATCAGTGACAGAAAAAGTCATCATCCAGACAAGACCAAGCATAATCTCACTGCCCGTCTTAATCGAATCGAAGGACAAGTGCGCGGGATTAAAAATCTTATCGAAAAAGATGCTTACTGTGATGATGTGCTCAACCAAATCTCCGCGATTCAGTCGGCATTGAATAGTGTCGGCAGGCTCCTTCTGGAAGCCCATATGAAAAGTTGCGTAGTGGAACGTTTGCAAGAAGGGGATACTGAGGTTATCGATGAGATGATGAACACCTTTAAAAAATTGATGAAATAAAGGAGAGAAACCAAAATGAAAAAAGAGGTATTGCGTGTGGAAGGAATGTCCTGTGGTCATTGTGTCAATGCCATTGAAGGAGCTTTAAAGAACATGAATGTGCAAGCGACAGTGGACTTGGCCGGAAAAACGGTAACGGTGGAATATGATGAGAATCACGTAAGCATTGAGCAGATTAAAGAGGCGATTGAGGATCAAGGGTACAATGTCGTTTAACCTTTAATCACCTGCCAGGCTATTTATTTTTAGGCTGCTAATATACTCCTATCCAGTATATTGGCAACCTAAGAAAGGAGCTTCAATCATGTCCACCAAACAAGCGAATATACGCATTACAGGCATGATGTGCGCTTCCTGTGCTAATCGAATCGAAAAAGGGTTGAAAAAAATAGAGGGTGTGACTGAAGCCAATGTGAATTTTGCATTGGAAAAGGCATCCGTTTTATATGACCCTGACAAAATCGGCATTCATACATTGGAGGAAAAGATAGCGTCTTTGGGCTATGGAACGGTTAAGGAAACGGTTGAACTCCAATTAGTGGGCATGACGTGCGCAGCTTGTGCGAATCGAATAGAAAAGGGCTTAACTAAGGTGCCGGGTGTTACCAAAGCCACAGTAAACTTCGCTTTGGAGACAGCAAGAGTAGAGTATGATCCCGGTGAAGCAAATGTACAGGATTTGATTAACAAAGTAGAGCAGTTGGGTTACCAAGCGAAGTTAAAAGGGGAAGAAAAACAAGAGGATCACAGACAGAAGGAATTCCAAAAACAACAACGCATGTTTCTTTTCTCGGTTATTCTCTCATTTCCGCTATTGTGGGCCATGGTGAGCCACTTACCTTTCACTTCTTGGATTTGGTTCCCCGACCTCTTTATGAATTCATGGTTTCAGCTTGCGCTCGCCACGCCTGTTCAGTTTATCATTGGAGGGCATTTCTACGTTGGAGCCTTTAAAGCTTTGCGCAATAAGAGCGCCAATATGGATGTGCTTGTGGCGCTTGGCACGTCGGCGGCCTATTTTTATAGTGTTTATCTCACTTTTATATCGATCGGCCATGGCGCCCACAAGATGGAATTGTATTACGAAACCAGCGCGATCCTGATCACACTTATCATCCTTGGCAAGTTGTTTGAAGCGCGCGCCAAAGGGCGATCTTCGGAAGCCATCAAAAAGTTGATGGGATTGCAAGCGAAAACAGCTCTCGTGATCCGTGGCGGTCAGGAGCTAAATGTTCCGATCGAACAAGTGGGTGTAGGCGATCTGCTCATTGTGAAGCCGGGGGAAAAAATTCCGGTTGACGGGGAAGTGGTGGAAGGAGCATCCACTGTGGATGAATCCATGTTGACGGGGGAAAGCATCCCGGTCGAAAAACGGGTCGGTGATCCGGTTATCGGTGCCACGATCAACAAGCATGGACGACTGGTCATAAAGGCGACCCGTGTGGGGCAAGACACGTCATTGGCGCAAATCATTAAAGTGGTTGAAGAAGCGCAAGGATCAAAAGCGCCGATCCAGAGAATTGCCGATCAAATTTCAGGTGTGTTTGTTCCTGTTGTCGTTGGGATTGCGGTGGTTGCTTTTCTGGTTTGGTTTTTGATTGTTGACCCGGGACAATTTGCAAAAGCTCTCGAAAAAGCGATTGCCGTACTTGTGATTGCTTGCCCATGTGCTTTGGGGTTGGCCACCCCCACATCGATTATGGCCGGTTCGGGACGCGCCGCTGAGCTGGGCATTTTATTTAAAGGCGGAGAACATCTTGAGTTGACCCAGCAGATTGATACGGTCGTTCTTGATAAGACGGGGACGATCACCATAGGGAAACCGCAATTGACTGATGTCATCTTAGCCAAGGATGTGGATGAAAGCAATTTTCTGGCATGGGTTGGCGCAACAGAGAAAAATTCGGAGCATCCTTTGGCAGAAGCGATAGTGGAAGGCATTCAAGCCAAGGGGATTTCCCTTCCGGATGCCGAGGTGTTTGAAGCCATTCCCGGCTATGGTGTACGTGCCATGGTTCAGGGTAAAGAGATTTTGATTGGTACCAGGAAACTGATGGCGAAGCATCAAGTGGGGATAGACGAGATTTTAACTCAGATGTCCGAACTTGAAACAACCGGAAAAACAGCGATGTTAGTCGCTATCGACAAACAGTATGCCGGTCTGTTGGCCGTCGCCGATACAGTCAAAAAAACCTCGAAAGAAGCCATTCACCGCTTAAAAGAATTGGGGATCGAAGTGATTATGATCACGGGAGACAACGAACGAACGGCTCTGGCGATCGGCAAGGAAGTCGGGGTTGACCGGGTGTTGGCGGAAGTGTTGCCCGAAGGGAAAGCGGAGGAAGTGAAGAAATTGCGGCAAAGCGGGAAGAAAGTGGCCATGGTGGGAGACGGAATAAATGATGCCCCCGCCCTTGCCACGGCTGATATCGGAATGGCAATGGGAACGGGTACGGATGTGGCGATGGAAGCGGCAGACATTACGCTGATCCGCGGAGATTTAAACAGTATTGCCGATGCCATTTTAATGAGCCGGAAAACGATGAGGAATATTAAACAAAACCTGTTCTGGGCCTTTGCCTATAATGTGATCGGAATTCCGGTGGCCGCGTTAGGTTTCCTTGCTCCTTGGGTTGCAGGTGCCGCCATGGCTCTGAGCTCCGTCTCGGTTGTGTTGAACGCATTGCGGTTGCAAAGAGTGAAGCCATAAAGCTTACTAAAAAGTAGAAGATAATATGAGTCTCCCAACGGTTGAGATAGATTCGATGCCCACTTGCAGTGATTGCAATGAAGCAAAAAGATTTTTCCAGGAGCATCATATTCCTTACAAGGACTATAACTGTGAGGAAGATCCGAAATATGCCGAAGAAGTCCAGAAGTTAACCGGGAAGCAAATCATTCCGACCATTAAAATCGATGATCACATTTTTGTCGGTTTTTCTGCCGATGTTGAGGTTATAAAAAAACCATTGAAGGCAAACGCATAAGAGGTGATATCTAATGAAAAAGAAACCATTCCTATTCACGATTCCAGTGGTTGCTTCCCTCATTCTGGCTGGTTGCGGAGCTGCGCAAGAACAAGACCATAACGGGCACGGCAATCAGCAACAAGGCCATGAACAGCATCAACAAGCAACGGAAAAGCCCGCACAAAAGGTTCAGGTGAACTGGACTTTTGATAGTCAACCGACAGCCAATCAACCGAAGGGTTTGACCATTCAGGTTAACGACCAAACGGGTAAACCAGTGAACGAGTTTGAAATCAATCATGAGAAAAAAATGCACTTAATTATTGTAAGCGAGGACCTGAGCCATTTTGATCATTTGCATCCCAACTATCAAGGGAATGGCAAGTTTAAGGTGGAAACGAATTTCCCACAGGGCGGAAAATACAAATTGTATGCTGACTTTATCCCTCAAGGCGGCAATGAAGCGACAGAGCCCAAATGGGTTGAAGTGAAAGGCGCCACTTCGCAAAAACAGCCGCTTCAACCTGATGCAATCTTGGTCAAAACCGTTGATGGCAAAGAAGTTTCCCTGAAATTTGACTCCACTCCCCAAGCAAACCAAGAAACGATGCTAACGTTTCATATTAAAGACGCGAAAACAAAACAACCCATTACCAAATTAGAAAAATATCTTGGGGCGGTAGGGCATGTCGTGATCATTAGCAGTGATGCCGAGCAGTATCTGCATGTGCATCCGGCGGATGAAAATGCAACAGGTCCAGATGCGATGTTCCACACTACCTTTCCGAAAGCGGGAGTTTATAAGATTTGGGGTCAATTCCAACATCAAGGCAAAGTATTTACCGTTCCGTTTGTCGTAAACGTTTCTTAGTATAAAATACTTCCATCAGTTTTAACTGATGGAGGGAGGCTGCTGACAAACTGCCTTCAAAGGCAGGGTCAGCAGCCTTTTTTGTCGAATCAATAGAAAAACACTCTAAGGATTTTTTTTCTATTTTAGAACGATTAAATCTTCAGAAAAGCTCCTCGCTTGGCTACGCCGCTCTCCCAAGCCGGTAAGGGAGGTGGTTTAAAGTTTGGTTTATATCCCTTTTATATACAAAAACCCTGCGATCAACATCGTTGATTCACAGGGTTTGTCAACGCTCCCTGGAGCTACCCTTTTATGGGAAGCTCTCTTTTTCTCTACATCCCCATTATATGATATCCTGCATCTACGTGAAGTACTTCACCTGTTATTCCTCTTGACAAAGAGCTTAACAAAAACAATGTGGCGTCCCCTACTTCACTTTGATCCACGTTCCGTCTAAGTGGGGCTTTTTCCGCAATGGTACCTAAAATATCGTTAAATCCTGAAACGCCTTTTGCGGAAAGGGTTCGAATCGGGCCAGAAGAAACAGCATTAACCCGAATGTTATATTTGCCAAGATCCTCTGCTAAGTACCTTACACTCGCCTCCAATGCCGCCTTTGCAACGCCCATCACATTATAGTTTTTCACGACACGCTCGGCACCGAGATATGACTGCGTAACAATGCTTCCGCCATCAGTCATTATTTTTTTCGCTTCCCTGGCAACCGCAACAAGCGAATAAGCACTGGCATTCTGGGCTAAAAGATATCCTTCGCGTGAAGTGTCCACATACTCGCCATGTAGTTCATCCTTTTCTGCAAATGCAACGGAATGAACAAGACCATGGATCTTCCCCACTTTTTGTTTAATCTCAAGAAAGGCGTTTTCAATACTTGCATCATCGGAAACGTCACACGAAACTACAAGAAGGGGAGTGATTTCAGCCTCAAACAATAGAGCAGAAAGCTTCTGAAAAGAACGTTCTTTCCTATATGTAAATATTAAGTTTGCACCTGCGGCATGTAGTGATTTGGTGATTCCCCACGCTAGGCTTCTCTCGTTCGCCACGCCCATAACTACAACATTCTTTCCTGACATCAAGTTATTCATTAGTTCCCTCCTTGGAAGAGCTTGACCTCCCCTTGTACATTATAATCTTTTTCCAAATAAATTAGTTCGTATTTTGGATAGGATACAAACCAATTTGTATGATAATGACTCATCATCCTTGAAAGGGTAGCATCCACACGGATTAAATTCGTGTGCGAAAAGATATGCGTATAGAGATTCCAGAGCATTATTGTCATGGCCAAGGTGAATTGGGGAATCGGGATGGGAATGCGGTCGATGCTTGGATCCAACAACATCGTTCCGCCGAAGAAAAAGAGCAGGGAGCCAGGCTTGGCATGAGATTCCTGCTCTTTGGCACAGTAGGGTTGATTGTATCTTTATGTTTGTTTTATTGGAGTTGAAAAACACTTATCCCTGAGGACTAAGTGTTTTTTTGTCAATTTGCTGATGGAGCCAATCCTGAATGAGCCGGTTGCATTGTTGTCCCGCTTTAGTGGGGAGTTGGTGGCGTTTGTTATCGATTGGCTTGACAGTGACCCGGGACAGCTGGAATTTAAGCAGTTTCGCGTATTTGTGGAACATTCGATCCTTGTTGCCATAAAGAAGCAACATCGGCTGCTTGATTTCAATCAGACGGTTGGTGCAGTTGTATTGCTGACTGAAAGCGAAATATTGTTTGATGTTTTCCGGGTGGCCTTGCCGCGCCGAACGGTATAGGTTGGCAAATGTCGTGGGCGAGTCGGCGTTACTCCATGACAAGAGCGTGGCCAAAGGAAGAAAACAACCGGATTTGCATAAGCCCGTCGCGATCGCAATCGCTGCGTAGAGAAGGGGAGTACTTACTTCCGACATCGCACTGATTAAAATGCCTCCCACAAAGCGGTCTGGATGGGACAGCAAAGCTTCAAGCACGATGCTTCCTCCCGTGGAATAGCCACACAAATAGGCTTGTTTGATTTGCAGCGTATCAAGCAGTTGCCTCATATCCTCCACAATCAGCGGAAAAGTCAGGGGCGCTGAAGAAGGCGCGCTTTGTCCATGACCTCGAATGTCAAACGTAAGGATACGACAGGAGGTCGCCAATTCGGACATCTGGTATCGAAAGACCGCACTGGTGATCAGGGGGGGATGAATAAAGACCAGTGTCGGTCCTTGACCGGCCAGATGATAATGAAGTTGAGTTCCGTTTGTTTCGATGAATGGCATACATTTTGCTCCTTCTTAACATCGTATACTGTTAGTGTTGGTCGCTAACTGGAAAAGTATGAGACAATGGGGGCGGAGGATCATCATGCAATTGTTGAAAGGGAGGGCAAAACATGAAAGGGTTGACCACTTGTGAACGATTAACCCATGGTGATATCGCTGGTGTCGTTCGTTTATCCAAGCGGTTGGGTTGGGATTTCTCCGAAGAAGAAGTTCATCTGGTGTTGCGCGGGACGAATCCACCGATGAAAGCCCAATATTTTGCCTTGGCGGTCCAAGCGTACGGGTAGTGTGGAAAATGTTGTCCCGGTGAATGGCAGCTGAGTTGGAGATTGGTGCGGAAACGGCGGAAGAAAAACGGATCGCGTTGTTTCGACAAGGTGAATGGGTGTAAGACCGATAGATGGACGGAGACGAATTCTGGATAATTTATCATTGGTTGGAGTTTGGCGCATTTTTTGTAATATGAAATGCAGTGGAAAAATTTTTGGCATCATGCCCCTTAGTAAGGATTTAACCATCAGCTTATTTCCCTTATAATAAATGTTAACCCTTATTGTTTTTTTACATAATGGAACATTTTAATATTTGAAGAAAAGGGGAGAACGGTGGCTATTTTTCTCGTCATTTTTTTGTGTGCGGTCTTATTCGTCGGATTGTTTCCATGGTATGAGCGAATCGGGGAATATTTGTTGATTCGGTGTGAATCAGCCAAAAAAGGCAAAAGCCGGAGCAAAAGCAAAAGGAGGAGCAATAAGCGCAAGGATGCCAGTGAAAACATATAGCAAGCAGAGGAAAAGATGGATCGGTTTTATCGCTGTCGTGATATGCTACGCGTTTGTATTTTTGTTGGTTGGAAGTTGCCTGACCATGGTGGAGGCGGGCTATCAAGGTGTGGTGTTCAATCTTTTTAGCGGCGTTCATCCACAAGTGCTGGATGAAGGATTGCATGTTCATTGGCCATGGGAATGGGTAACATTGTACCCGGTCTCTACCGAAACGGTATCTTTTGCGAAAGGGCAGGCCCTGTCCGTTTTGACTGCCGATGGCAAAAAGGTGCAAATGGATGTCTTGATGAGCTATCATTTGGAAGCAGCGAAGCTACCTGGGTTGATGGTGCGTTTTCGTCAGCGGGACTGGGCAGAGATGGGGACGGAGTATTTGCGAATGCGGTTGGCCATGGCCATCCAATCCGTGGTACTAAAGCATTCAGCGGTTGACCTGTATGTTGCAAAGAGACGAACCGCCGCCGCGGAGATTGAAACGGAAGTGACGCGTGAATTGAAAAAAGAGGGGATTCATGTAGAAGGGTTGGCCTTGGTTGATTTGCGCGTGGATGCGCGGACACAACAACTCATGCAAACATTAGTCGAGTCTAACATTCGTCATCAATCCATCTTGCGTGAGACCGAAAACAAGAAGCAATTGGCCAGCCAGCGGAGATTGGAAGCGGAATCGCGCCGGGAGGCTATGCTGATCCAAGCCAAAGGCGAAGCGGAAGCCAACCGTTTGGTAAACCAATCGTTAACGCCGGAATTTATGCGATATCAAAAGCTGTTGCGTAATAAATAACACACAGAGAAACCGGGACGGAAGTAAATTTTTTCGCTGTTGAGCAACCATTCCTCCTTGTGAGCCTGATCGATCAGGCTATATAATACAAACTAATATCTCCAAACAATATGATTTTACTTTGATTCGTAATATTTGAGGCGGAATGAGGTTGAGATGATGTTCAAACCCAGTGAATTGACCACATATGCCACCATGCTAGTCCAACTCGGTGTCAACTTGCAACCAGGTCAGAGTTTGGTGATTCGCGCTTCCACTGATGCGGTGCCGATGGTGCGCAAAGTGGTTGAAGTGGCTTATCAAGCGGGCGCATCAAACGTGATGGTCGATTGGTCGGATGATGAGGTGAACCGCATCCGTATGAGCCATGCCCCGGAAGAAACGCTTACTTGGGTATCTGAAGGCAAAGTGCGTGATCTCATTCAGTTGATGGAAGAAGGAGCGGCGGTCATTTCGATTTTGACTCCCAAACCGGAACTGTTAAAAGGAGTGGACGCGTCACGCATCGCGACCGTAACGAAAGTGATGGGCCAAGCGTTGCAGAGATATCATGAATTGGCGCAAGGCGGGAAGGTGAGTTGGAGCATCGGAGTAATTCCCACGCCGGAATGGGCCAGATTGGTATTTCCGGACTTGGAGGAAGAAAAGGCGTTGGCCAAATTGTGGGAAAGCATAAAAGTGGCGATCCGTCTAAATGAACAAGATCCGGTGGAAAACTGGAGAGATCATGTGCGACAGCTGGAAGAGCGCACTTCTTGGTTGAATGACCATCGATTTGCCCGGCTGGAATATCGCGCGCCCGGAACGAACCTTTCCGTGGAATTGCCCAAAGCGCACCGTTGGTTGGGAGGGGGATTAAAGAATGGGCAAGGTGTCTTCTTTTTGCCCAATATCCCCACGGAAGAAGTGTTTACGGCACCTCTTAGAGAAGGGGTAAATGGATATGTGCGAAACAGCAAACCATTGGTGTACAACGGGCAGGTCGTTGATGGGTTTACATTAACCTTTCAAAATGGGCAAGTGGTGAAAGCGGAAGCGGAGACGGGGGAGACCTTGCTCCAGACGCTGTTGGAAATGGATCAGGGGGCTTCGTATCTCGGGGAGGTGGCCTTGGTGCCAAACGACTCACCGTTATCCAACTTGGGTGTGATTTTCCAAAATACATTATTTGATGAAAATGCCTCCTGCCATTTCGCACTGGGTTCGGCGTATCCGTTTTGCGTCGAAGATGGAGCCTTCTTATCTAAGGAAGAAAGGCTGGAAAAAGGGTTGAATGCGAGTTTGATCCATGTGGATTTCATGATTGGCGCAGGGGAGCTCGACATTGATGGCGTAACGGAAGATGGCCAAGTGATTCCGCTGTTTCGCGGTGGCAACTGGGCTTGAAATGGTGAAGCAGCTTTTGCTTATAGCAAGGGCTGTTTTTATTTTTATCAGAGATGGGGCGCGATCTTATCTGTCGTTAGGTGTCTTATCCGCGCAAAGATATGCGTGAGGTGGATGGTTTTGAAAAACGATCCGGGGGACGGATTGCTTTGGGATCATTATTTCAGGTGATAACATAAGGTTTTATCATGCGGATTTTTTCTATCAAAATAGAATGTCGTACCTGTTCTCTTTTGTTCAATTTTGACAAAAAAGCGAATGATTGATTTGTCCATTGAAGTAAAAGGAAAGTAAAGAAGGGGAAATTTGATTTAGGTAGAATGATAGGATAGACTGACACATAGGCTAATATTTACAAAAATTACAGAATAGCCATAGTCCTTTGTTTGTTGGGGATTATGGTTTTTTTGAGGAGGGTTGGATAGCCGATAAGGGATCACTGATAATTCAATTTTAATCAACATAAATATAGATACACTTAAGTAGATTAACTCTATTGTTCATAAATGGATGTATTTATTTTTTAAAAATTAAAATGAATTATTTGTTGTTGTGGCGAATCAATTCGCAAATCGTTGACATGCATAGAAAATTCAGATAAACTCTGAAGTACAATTTAAAAATAATATAAATCTTACATCAAATATGTCGGAGGGTAATTATGTCCTACAATGAGTTGGTTCATCCATGGCGGAAAGGTCGGGCATATTACAGGGAGTATTTACGTGGATATAACGAAGGCATTCAGATCATACCTGAGCTGAAATCAGGCAATTTGCAAGTACGAGCGACCATGCGCCCTGAAGAAGTCACTTTTTATTTGGATTCCCACTTAACAAATGAAATTATCGCTTTGGCAGATAAAATGAACGTAACGGTTTCCACATTGCTCAGTTTGATGTGGGGTGTCTTATTGCAGAAATACAATAATACGAATGACGTGGTATTTGCGTCGATTTCACCCGGTTCCCATGATGGAGATGAGGAGTTGGCCGTTCAGTTGCGCCGGGTTCAATGTGCAAGCGGAGAAACCATTTATGATTTGGTCGCGAAAAATATGGGACATCCTGAAATGACAGCGATCCCGCTCTCGCAATTGGAAGAGTTGACAGGAATCGCGCCGTCTTCGCTTCAACATCTCTTTTGCGTGATGGAAACGGGCAGAGAGGATTCAGAAGATACCGAACATAAAGCAGAGTCTGAATATGACCGATGGTTGGCGGGATGGAAGGATTCCCATCTGGTTCTCCATGTGCTGGTCACACTCGGCGGACAGTTGACTATGCGCTTCAAATTTGATGAAACTCGCTTTCATCCGGACTGGATCGAGCGGGTCGGCCATCATTTTGCAAGGGTCGTCCAATCCTTTGTTTATTGCCCGGAATTGGTGCTTCATGAGCTTGAACTGATGGCAGATGCGGAGAAAGAAAAATTGTTATACGGATTTAATGATACCAAGGCCGCCTATCCCGGCGATCAGACCATCCATGCTCTATTTGAACAACAGGTCCAGCGCACGCCGGATCAAGTGGCTGTGGTGTTCAAAGATGAAGAATTAACCTATCGCCAATTGGATGAACGTGCGAACCAACTGGCACATGCCTTGCGTCGGCGCGGAGTGGGGCGGGAGCAGATCGTGGGGATTCTGGTGAGACCTTCGCTGGAAATGATCATTGGCGTCTTGGGTGTGCTGAAAGCGGGTGCCGCCTATCTGCCGATTGATCCGCAGTATCCTTTGGAACGAATCGATTACATGTTGCAAGATAGCCGCGCCGCCATGTTATTGACGCAGACCGGCTTAACTGTTCCGGTTGAGTGGAGAGAGCGGAAGCTGTATTTGGATCGAATCGCTTGGGAAGAGGGAGGAATCGCCGTGGAAGGCGTTGAAAGCACGCCCAACCACTTGGCGTATGTGATCTACACGTCGGGATCGACCGGCAAGCCCAAAGGTGTGATGGTTGAGCATCGGGCGCTGGTGAATTTAGCCTCTTGGCACGTGCGGCGGTTTGAGGTGACGGCGCAAGACCGCGCCATGAAGTATGCCGGCTTCGGTTTTGACGCTTCCGTCTGGGAGGTTTTCCCGTACTTGATTGCAGGAGCGACATTGGTTGTTATTCCGGAAGAGATCCGTTTGGATGTGGAAGCGTTGAATCGTTACATGGAGGAGGAAGGGGTGACGATCTGTTTCTTGCCTACGCCGGTCGCGGAACAGTTTATGCGTTTGGAAAACCGTTCCCTAACCAGGCTCTTAACGGGTGGCGATCGATTGCAACAGGTACGCCCGCAAACTTACCGGTTGTTTAACAACTACGGTCCGACCGAAAACGCGGTCGTGGCCACTTGTTTTGAAGTGAAACCGGGAGAGCCGATTTTGATTGGCAAGCCGATAGCGAACAACCAGGCGTATGTGGTGAGTGAAGAGGGGTCGCTGCAGCCCATCGGTGTGCCGGGGGAGCTCTGTTTGGCAGGAGACAGCTTAGCCCGCGGTTATTTGCACCAAAAAGAACTTACCCTCGACAGATTTGTGCCCAATCCCTTTGTGCCGGGGGAGCGCATGTATAAAACCGGGGATTTGGTTCGATGGTTGCCCGACGGTAACTTGGAATTCCTGGGGCGAATCGATGATCAAGTTAAAATCCGAGGTTATCGGGTTGAATTGGGGGAGATTGGCAGTGTCCTGTTGCGGCACCCGTCCATAGAAGATGCCGTGGTGATCACGCGAACAGACCATTCAGGCCAACCCGTGCTATGCGCTTACGTGGTGGCTGGGGAGCGAGTGAATGAAAAGGAGTTGCGCGCTCACTTGGCAAGGGATTTGCCTGAATACATGATTCCGACGCATTTTGTCTTGCTTGATCGGTTGCCGCTCACACCCAACGGAAAAGTGGACAAAAAAGTATTGCCTGAGCCGGTTGCAGAGAAAGCGCGGCCTGATCGGTTTCTTGCCCCGGTTCACCCGGTTGAGGTGAAACTGGCCCAGCTATGGCAAGAAGTGTTGCAAGTGGATCATGTCGGGTTGCATGATCACTTTTTCGCGCTGGGTGGACATTCGTTGAAGCTGATGATGCTGGCTACAAGGATCCGCGCTGAATTTGGTGTGGAGGTGGACTTTGTTCGTCTGTTTCATCATCCTACCTTAAGTGAGATGGCTTCGCTCGTTCAAGCTGCGGATAGTACCACCACCGGTTCCCTCCAACCGGTGGCAGAACAAGCATACTATCCCGTCACTTCCGTGCAACGGCGCTTGTATGCGGTGGAGCAACTTGAAAATATCGGCGTGACCTATCATAACCCCGTTGTTTTGGAGTTGGCGGGCGAGCTGGACGGCCAGCGACTGCGTCAAAGCCTGCAGGCCGTGGTTGACCGACATGAAGCGTTGCGAACCTCTTTTCATCTGGTGGACGGAGAGTTGATGCAAAAAGTGGAATCGGAGGCGGCTTTGCCATGGGAACAGTTTGAGGTGAAAAACGAGGCTGAGGCCAGAGAGCGGATTCAACAGCTTATTCGACCGTTTGATCTGAGCCGAGCGCCTCTGATCCGGGCGGGGTTGCTTCAATTGGAAACAGAGCGCCATGTGTTGGTGTTGGATATCCACCATATCGTTTCGGATGCAGTCTCCATTGAGTCGATTTTGTACCACGAACTGGGCTGTCTGTACCGGGGCGAAACTTTGCCTGCACCCGCTTGGCAATACAAAGAGGTTGCGGTATGGCACGAAGCTTGGAAACAGACGGTGGATTGCCAAAAGCAAGGGGAATATTGGTCAAAGCAATTCGCCGATGAGTGGCCGGTTCTGGACATGCCGACCGATTATCCGCGTCCCAATATCCAGCAGTTTTCCGGTGGAAAAGTGCGATTCAGCCTGGATGTGGAATTGGCGGAAAGGTTGAAGCGCATAAGTGAACAAGAAGAAGCGACGCTGTTTATGGTCTTGCTTGCAACCTATAAGCTGATGTTGGCCAAGCTGTCGGGTCAAGACGATCTTGTCGTCGGCTTTCCCATTGCGGGGCGGTCACAAGCGGAAGCGGAGCAGATTTTTGGGATGTTTGTCAATACATTGCCGCTTAGAACGCAACCCATTTCAGAGCGATCGTTTAGCCAATATCTTGCTGAAGTAAAAGATAAAGTCCTGTCGGCGTATAGCCATGGGGATTACCCATTGGAAGAGATCGTGGAAAAGCGAGGGATTGCAAGGGATCGTAGCCGCAATCCGTTGTTCGATACGGTGTTTGTGTTGCAAAATGTGGAAGCGGCCTCGCTTGATCTGCCCGGGATTGCGGTGAAGGCGTATTCGAATTGGGAATGGAAGCAATCCATGTTTGATATGACCTGGGAAGCGGAGGAACAGGAAACGATCCACTTTGCGGTGGAGTACAACACGGCCCTGTTCAGTCGGGCAACCATCGAGCGGCTGATTGGATATTATTCGCATTTATTGCGTCAAGTGGTGGCCGATCCGGAACGGAGCCTCGGTGAATTTGATATCGTGCCGGAAGCGGAGAAAGAGCGGTTGCTGACCACGTTCAACGCGACGGAGGCGGAGTATCCGCGGGATAAGACCTTACATCAGTGTTTTGCGGAACAGGTGAAGCAAACCCCCGACCTGCCGGCGGTGGTGTATCGGACGGAGACGTTGACTTACCGGGAGTTGGACGCGCGCGCCAATCGGTTGGCTCGACGGTTGCGGGACCGGGGAGCGGAGCGTGAACAGATCATCGGGATCATGGTCCGCCCGTCGTTGGAGATGGTGGTGAGCGTCCTTGGGGTGTTGAAGTCGGGGGCGGCTTACTTGCCGATTGACGTCGACTACCCGACGGAGCGGATTATGTACATGCTGGAGGATTCCCAAGCAAGGCTCCTGTTGGCCGAGCGAGGGGTGGAAGTGCCGGCGGAGTGGCTGGATCGCGTGCTGTGGCTGGATGAGCTTGACTGGATGGCGGGTGACGGAAGTGAAGTGGAGGTGGACAGTCAACCGAATGATTTGGCTTATGTCATTTACACCTCCGGTTCGACGGGCAAGCCCAAAGGCGTGATGGTGGAACATCGTTCGGTGCTGAACCTGGCTGCATGGCATATCCGCGAGTTTGCGGTGACGGCGGAGGATCGGGCGACCAAATACGCCGGTTTCGGGTTTGACGCCTCGGTTTGGGAAATCTATCCGTATCTGCTAACCGGCGCCACCCTTTATGTCATCCCGGAGGAATTGCGCTTAGATGTGGGCGGGTTGAACCGGTACATGGAGGAACAGGGCATCACCATCAGCTTCTTGCCGACGCAATTGGCCGAACAGTTTATGCAGTTGGAGAACAAGAGCTTGAAGACGCTCTTGGTTGGCGGGGATCGTTTGCAGCAGCTACAGCCGCAGACTTACCGCGTCGTAAATAACTATGGGCCGACGGAAAACACGGTCGTCACCACCAGTGGGGAGTTGTCGCCGGAGATGGAGGTTTTGCCGATTGGGAAGCCGATTGCCAATAACCGGGTGGTTGTCTTGGGGGCAGATGGGCAGTTGGTTCCGATCGGAGTGCCGGGAGAGCTGTGTGTCAGCGGTGAAAGCTTGGCGCGGGGGTATCTGCATCGCCCCGAGTTGACGGCGGAAAAATTTGTGCCCAACCCGTTTGTTTCCGGTGAGCGGATGTACAAGACGGGAGACCGGGTGCGCTGGTTGCCTGATGGCAGCATCGAGTTTTTGGGTCGGTTGGATGACCAAGTGAAGGTGCGTGGATTTCGCATTGAGTTGGGTGAAGTGACGAATCGGCTCCTGAAGCATCCCGCGGTGCGGGAAGCAGTCGTCATCGCCCGGCGGGATGAAGCGGGGGAAGCGGTTCTGTGCGCTTACTTCACCGCGGAAGGCGGGTGGACAACAGCCGGGTTGCGCCAACACTTGGCGCAGGAGTTGCCGGATTACATGATTCCGGCCCATTTCATCAAGCTCGAGTCTTTGCCGCTCAACGCGAATGGCAAAGTGGACAAAAGGGCGCTTCCGGAGCCGGAGGTAAGCGAGGGGACGGGGAGCGCGTATGTGGCGCCGACGACGGAGCTGGAGGCGGCCTTGGCCAAAATCTGGCAGAATGTGTTGCAGGTTGAACGAGTGGGCATCAATGATCGGTTTTTTGAACTGGGAGGCCATTCGCTTAAAGCAATGATGTTATCGTCCCAGATTCATAAAGAGTTGGACATGGAGATCCCGTTGCGTGAAATCTTTGTCCATCCGACGGTACGGGAAATGGCCGCTTACTTGGCAGGGATGGACAAAAAAGCGTTTGGCAGAATTGAGCCCGCGCCGCCGCAGGTCTATTATCCGGTCACATCCGCACAGAAACGGCTTTATGTGATCCAGCAGATGGACGGAGTCGGCACGAGTTACCACATGCCTTATTTTTTCCGAGTGCAGGGAACGCTTGACCCCGGTCGGTTGGAAGAAGCGATAGGCAAGTTGGTGGAGCGGCATGAAAGCTTGCGTACCTCGTTCCATCTGGTCGAGGGAGAGTTGATGCAACAGGTTCAAGCAAAAGTCACCGTTTCCATTCAATATGAACAGGCCGCCGACCAGGAGGAAGCCAAACGGATTATGCGGGCCTTTATCCGTCCGTTTGATCTGGAGCGAGCGCCCTTATTCCGCGTCGGGGTGATTGATGTCGGCACGGGGGAAGCGATATTGATGTGGGATTTGCACCATATTGTGGCGGATGGTATATCGATGTCGATTTTGTTCCGGGATTTTGCCCGGTTTTATCAAGGGGGGGCATTGCCCGAGTTACCACTGCAGTATAAAGATGTGGCGGCGTGGCAACAGTCTGAACCGGTTCAAACGGCCAAACGGGTGCATGAAACGTATTGGTTGCGGGAATTGGCAGGTGAATTGCCTGTCTTGGAGCTGCCGACAGACTTTCCGCGGCCTCCGGTGCAGCGCTATGAAGGAGCTTATCTCACGTTCACCATCGATGAACGATTGAGCGGCAAATTAAAGCAGTTAGCGGAAAAGCAGGAAGCCACGCCTTATATGATCTTGTTGGCGGCATACACGGTCTTGTTGTCCAAGTATTCAGGACAGGAAGACATCATTGTGGGAACACCGGTGGCGGGCCGTTCCCACGCGGATCTGCAAGAGATTGTGGGGATGTTTGTCAATACATTGGCGCTTCGCAGTCATCCAAAGGAAGAACAAACCTTTTTGGAGTTTTTGGCGCAAATGAAGGATCGGGTGTTGGCGGCAAACGAACATCAAGATTATCCGTTGGAGGAATTGATTGAAAAACTGGGCGGGCACCGCGATATGAGCCGGACGCCGCTGTTTGACACCACTTTTGGCATGCAAAACATGGAGCCGCCTGTGCTTCGGTTGTTGCCAGGTTTGACGCTCACACCGGGAGAGTTGGAATGGAATCGCGCGAAGTTTGATCTGAGCTGGATTCTCGTGGAGGGTTCGTCCCTGACGGGAATGGTTGAGTACAGCACAAGCTTGTTTACCGAAGCGACCGTTCAGCGGATGATTGCTCACTATTTGCGCATTTTGGAACAGATTGTGGAAGATCCCGCCAAGCGATTGGCGGAGGTAGAACTGGCGACGGAAGCGGAAAAAACGCAAATTCTCACTGTTTTTAATGCGACAGAAGCGCCTTACCCGGATCAGGCGTTGGCTCATCAATTATTTGAAGAACAAGTGGAACGTTCACCGGAACAATTGGCCGTCGTTTATAAAGATGTGGCCTTAACTTACCGGGAAGTAAACGCCCGCGCCAATCAACTGGCCAGGGTGTTGCGTGCGCAAGGGGTGACGAGCGATCAGATCGTCGGCTTGATGATGAAACGCTCCCATGAATGCATCATTGCGATGTTGGCCGTCATGAAAGCGGGAGGCGCTTATTTGCCGATAGACCCGGAATATCCGGAAAGCCGGATCAACTATTTGCTTGAAGATAGCCAAGCGAAATGGCTCTTGGTCACTCGGGAGACGGAGGTGCCTGTAAGCTACCGCGGCATTGTCATTGTGGTGGATGAGGCCACTTATGCCACTGAGGATCGTTCCAATTTGGTGCCAGTGAATGAACCGGAGCATTTGGTGTACATGATTTA
The DNA here is from genome assembly GCF_042665195.1 of Laceyella putida. Taxonomy (NCBI): domain Bacteria; kingdom Bacillati; phylum Bacillota; class Bacilli; order Caryophanales; family Thermoactinomycetaceae; genus Laceyella; species Laceyella putida. Next base: position 38,225 of record NZ_JBHTBW010000080.1, on the reverse strand, counting down.
CACCTCCGGCTCGACCGGCAAACCCAAAGGGGTGATGATTCAGCATCGTAGCTTGTGCAACCTCAGTTTGCTCGGTCCGTTACGCGAGATTGAGCCGCACAGCAGGGTGATGCAATTTGCTTCGATCAGTTTTGACTCTTCTGTGGCGGAGATTTTCCCGGCCTTATTCATGGGGGCGACCCTCTATTTGGAGGATCGGGAACTCTTGTTGAGCGAGTTGACGCAGTACCTGAAGCAGAACCGCATCACCACGGCCGCCTTGCCCCCTTCGGTTCTGCGCTCGGTTCCGTACGAAGAGTTGCCGGACTTGAAGACGGTGATCAGCGCGGGGGAAGCCTGTACGTTGGATTTGGTCCAGGTGTGGGGACAAGGGCGGACGTTCATCAATGAATACGGCCCAACCGAGGGGACCGTATGCGCGACACTGGCGCGCCTCACCCCTGATATGGCGATGGTGCCGATTGGAAAGCCGATCAAAAACCAACAGGTCTACATCGTGAACCGCCAACATCAATTGCAACCGGTGGGGGTTGTGGGGGAACTCTGCATCGGCGGAGCGGGATTGGCCCGCGGATACTGGAATCGCCCCGATCTTACGGCTGAGAAGTTTGTTCACAATCCGTTTGTCCCGGGTGAACGCATGTATAAAACCGGGGACTTGGCCCGTTGGCTCCCTGATGGCAGCATCGAATATTTGGGACGGGTCGATGACCAAGTGAAAATCCGGGGGCACCGTATCGAATTGGGCGAAGTTACCGCACGCTTGCTGGATCATCCCGTCATCAAAGAAGCGGTGGTCACCGCACGGAAAGATGAGCGCGGCCAATCCGCCCTCTGCGCGTATTTCACGGTGGCGGGACCATGGAGTATCGCGGAATTGCGTCGGCATTTGGCGAAAGAATTGCCGGACTACATGATTCCGAGCCATTTTATCGAACTGGATCGGATTCCGCTCACGCCGCACGGCAAAGTGGATAAGCGCGCATTGCCGGAACCGGTGGGAGCGGTGGAGACGGGGGTCGAATATGTTGCCCCAACCACTGAGATGGAGCGGTTGCTGGCGGAGAGTTGGCGAAAAGTGTTGGGACTTGAACGGGTCGGGATTCACGATCACTTCCTGGAACTGGGCGGGGACTCCATTAAAGCGATTCAAGTGGTCGCCCACTTGAAACAACATGATTATAAGGTGAAAATCAACGACTTGTTCCAATATCCAACGATCGCCGGCTTGGCTACCCGCGTTCAGACATCGGAGCCACAGGCGGAGCAAGGGCTCGTCACAGGAGAGGTGCCGCTCACGCCCATTCAATCTTGGTTTTTTGACAAAAAATTTGCGGAAGCCCACCACTGGAACCAAGCGATGATGCTGTACCGGGAGACGGGCTGGGAAGCGCATGCGGTTGAGCGGGTGTTGCATGCTTTGATCACCCATCATGATGCGTTGCGAATGGTTTATCGCCAAGAAGGAGAACAGGTGAAACAGTTCAATCGCGGTTTGGAGGGGACATGTTTTGCCTTTGAAGTTTTTGATCTGTCGGCGGAGCCGGATGTGCGCGGGCGAATCGAACGGGAAGCCGGACGATTGCAAAGGCAACATCGCCTTGCTGAAGGTCCACTGCTTCAAGTAGGCTTGTTCCGGACCGCGACAGGGGACCATCTCCTCTTCAGTATTCACCACTTGGTGATTGACGGGGTGTCTTGGCGGATTCTGCTGGAGGACTTTGCCACTGCGTATGAACAAGTGATGCGCGGCAAGCCCATCCAACTTCCGCCCAAAACGAGTTCCTTCCAAGCGTGGAGCCGTAAACTGAGGGAATATGCCAACAGTCCTGAGCTGTTGAAGGAACTGGATTATTGGCGGCGAATTGAGGCGAAGCCCATCCCTGCCATTCCGAAAGATTTGCCGGGAGAAGCGCCGCTCACGACAGCGGGATGCAAGACGGTGACGGTCACGCTGTCGGAAATGGAGACAAGGCAACTTCTGACCGATGTGCATGCCGCATATCATACAGAAATGAATGATGTGTTATTGACAGCCCTCGCTTTGGCCGTCAACCGATGGGGACACAGCCATGCCCTGGCGGTCAATATGGAGGGACATGGACGGGAAGAAATTATCGAGGAACTTGATTTGATGCGAACAGTGGGTTGGTTTACCTCTACATACCCCGTTGTGATCGAATTGGAGACGGAGCAAATATCGGATGCGATCAAATTGGTCAAAGAGCAATTGCGCAAGATTCCGAATAAGGGGATCGGTTACGGCATTTTGAAATACCTGACAGATCTGGCGCATAAACAAGGCTGTTCCTTTCTTGCGGAACCGGAATTAAGTTTCAACTATCTGGGCCAGTTTGACCAAGAGGTATCGACAGGGGCATTTAGCCAATCGGCAATGCCAAAGGGAGATGAGTTGAGTCCATCATCCACTACTCCGCATCTGTTGAATATCGTGGGAATCGTGTTGAATCAGCGGTTGGAACTGCACTTTCACTACCACACAAGCGTGCACCGGCATGAAACCATCGCCAATCTTGCCGAACAAGTGAAGCAATGGCTGCAAGAGATCATTCGTCACTGCCTGGGCAAAGAAGAGGCTGAAATGACACCTAGTGACTTCAGTTCCAATGATTTGACATTTGAAGAAGTGGAGGAGATCTCGGAGTTGCTGGCCGAGCTGGATCTTGATGAATAAAGGCAGAACGCCTGGGCAAATGAACGAATGACCCGTTACTGGCGGTTTCCGGAAAGCTCCGGCCGCCAGTAACAAAAAACATTTTATGCGACAGCGTAGGTGATATCGATGGATAAGAAAAAAATAGTGGATATCTATTCCCTATCTCCCATGCAAGAGGCCATGCTGTTCCATTCCTTGTACGATCAAGGGAACTCGTACTTTATGCAGATGGTCATGAAGGTGGAGGGTGAATTGGATCCCGGTTTATTGGAACAAAGCATGAATGTGCTCATTCAACGATATGAAGTGTTTCGCACCGTTTTTCTATACAAAAAAGTGAAAAAGCCCCGCCAAGTTGTCTTGCGAGAACGGCAACTCAAGGTAGAAGTGCATGATTTCACACATCTGCCGGAAACGGAGCGCGCAGGTGAATTCGCACAATTGGCGCGGCAAGATCAGCAAAAGCCGTTCGACCTGTCCAAGGATATCTTGTGGCGCATCACGATTGCCAAGATGGATAGCGAGAGATACCACATTATTTTCAGCAGTCACCATATTTTGACTGACGGCTGGTGCATGGGCATCATTTTGGAAGACTTGTTTGAGACATATGGACGTTTGCGGAAACAGCAAGCCATTCCTCCTAAGCGCGTCACGCCTTATCGGGAGTACATTCGCTGGTTGGAAAAGCAAAGCAAAGAAAAGGCCTTGGATTATTGGAAGAATTATTTGGACGGAGTGGACCAACTGACGGGACTTCCCCGGCAGGGACAGGAGAAAGCGCTGGAATACCGTTTGGAAAAGGCTTCCTATGTGCTGAAGCCGGCGTTGGCCGAGGGGTTGCATGATTTGGCGCGCACTTCGCATGTCACCTTGAATAATCTGTTCCAAACGATCTGGGGAGTATTGTTGCAAAAATACAACAATACGGAGGATGCCGTTTTTGGAACGGTCGTATCGGGCCGCAATAAGGAAATTTATGATATTCAACAGATCGTTGGCTTGTTTATCAATACGATCCCTGTCCGGGTCAAAGGGGTGGGGCGGCAAAGCTTCATTGAGTTGGCAAAAGAAGTCCAACAGGCGTCCATGGCCAAAGAGGCTTATGATTATCTCTCCTTGGCGGAAGTGCAAGAGCAAACGGCGCTAAGAGACAAGTTGTTTGACCATATTTTAGTTTTTGAAAACTATGATTTTGACCGTTCGGTTTTCAATAAATATCGGGAACACATAGGTTTTGACATATGTGAGGCGAAAAGCACATTTGAGAAAACCAATTATGATTTTAATGTGATCGTGGTTCCGGGCATCGAGTGCCAGATCATGTTTCATTATAACGGGATGTGCTATACTCCCGAGTTCGTCGAAAGTATCTTTCGGCACTTTACGCATATTGCCGAGCAAGTGGTCGAATGCCCTGAACGTCCCGTGGCCGAGATCGAAGTGGTGACCGAGGCGGAGAGACGCACATTGTTGGTTGACTTTAACCCGCCGGCAAGGGACTATCCCAAACACAAGCCTGTCCAACAATTATTTGAAGAACAGGTGGACAAGACACCGGACCGCATTGCGGTGAAATGGGGAACACGCGAGCTGACGTATCGCGAACTCAATGCCCATGCCAACCGTTTGGCACGCGTTCTCCGTAAGCGTGGCGCTTTGCCTGGCCGGATGGTCGGCCTGATGGCAGATCGTTCCCCCGAGATGATTATCGGGATGCTGGCGATTGTGAAATCGGGTGCCGCCTATGTACCGATTGATCCCACTTACCCGCAAGAGCGCATCCAGTTTATGTTGGAGGACTGCCAAGTTTCACTGGTGGTAAAGCAACCGCACTTTTGCTTGCCGCCTTCCTTTATGGGGGATGTGGTCACCCTTGCCGAAGAAACGTGGGCGGAAGAAGATGGCACCAACCTTCCGTTGATGAATGCGCCAGATGACATGATCTATGTCATTTACACTTCGGGTTCTACCGGAAAGCCGAAGGGAAGCATCTCTCGCCATTACAATGTCGTCCGTACGGTTATTCAGGCGGGATATGTTGACATCACCGAAGAAGATTCGGTACTGCAATTGTCCAACTACGCGTTCGACGGCTCGGTGTTTGACATTTTCGGCGCGTTGCTCCACGGCGCCAAACTTGTGTTGGTGCCCAAAGAAGTCATGCTCGATTTGAATCGGTTAACGTCGCTGATTCATGAAGAGAAGATCACCCTGTGCTTAATGCCAACCGCCTTGTTTAACACATTGGTGGATTTGGACGCCACTTCGTTGCGCAACATTCGCAAGCTGTTCTTCGGCGGGGAAAAGGCTTCGCTCAAACATGTGCGCAAAGCGCTGGCGGTTTTGGGGAATGGTCGCCTTGTCAATGCGTATGGCCCGACGGAGACGACGGTTTATGCGACAATGTATCCCTGTGAACCGTCATGGATGGAACGGCAAATCATCCCGATCGGCAAGCCGATCAACCAAACTCGGCTCTATGTTCTTAACAAATGGAATCAATTGCAACCCATCGGTGTGCCGGGTGAGCTGTGCATCAGTGGGGATGGGGTGGCCAAGGGATACCTCAACCGCCCTGAACTCACTGCGGAGCGATTCGTGCCGGATCCCTTTGAACCAGGTGCGACGATGTACCGTACAGGAGACTTGGTGCGTTGGTTGCCTGACGGAAATATCGAGTATCTCGATCGGATGGATGGGCAAGTGAAAATCCGCGGGCATCGCATTGAGCTGAGTGAAATTGAAATCAAGCTGTTTGAGCATCCCGCCGTGCAAAAAGCGGTGGTGATCGCGGATAGAGATGAACACGGGCATTCTTTCTTAAACGCTTATGTCGTGCTGGACCAACCTTGTGAAATGTCGGCGTTGCGCCAGCACGTGATGAAAGAATTGCCGGAATACATGGTGCCGGATTACTTTGTGGAGATTGAGGACTTGCCGCTTACCCCAAATGGCAAAATCGACAAGCGAGCCTTGCCGAAACCGACGGCCAGCCTGCGGTCAACGGCGGAGTATGTCGCTCCGGCGAACGCGCTGGAAGCTCAGTTGAAGGAGATTTTCCAAGAAATCTTGAACGTCGAGCGGGTCAGTGTGATGGATAATTTCTTCCAATTGGGTGGACACTCGCTCAAAGCGATGATGCTTGTTTCGCAAGTTTATAAGCAACTCCATGTCGACCTGCCTATTCAAGAAGTGTTTGTGCGTTCAACGGTGAGGGACTTGGCCCGCTACATTCAAGAAAGGGAAGAAACGGAACAAGTGCAAATCAAACCGGCCCCGGTACAGGAGTTTTATCCCGCTTCTTCACAACAAAAGCGGTTATATGTGGTCAGTCAGCTTGAAGGAATGGGCACTAGCTATCATATGCCGATGGCTTTCGAAATGAAGGGGCAATGCCAGCCTGAGCGGTTGGAGCGGGCGTTGAACCGGTTAATCGCCCGTCATGAGAGTTTACGCACTTCTTTCCATCTCGTGGATGGGGAACTGAAGCAAAAAGTGCATGCGGATGTGGACTTGTCCTTGCAACAGGTCACAGCGACTTCAGAAGAAGAGATGGAGGAACGGATGCGTTCGTTTATCCGGCCTTTTGCTTTGGACCAAGCCCCGCTGTTCCGTGTGGGGTTGATTCGCCTGAATCCGGATCGGTCGGTGCTGATGATGGATATGCATCACATCATCGCGGACGGAGTGTCAATGAATCTCCTATTCCAGGACTTGTTGCGGTTGTATCAAGAGGAAGATTTGCCTCCGTTGCCGTTGCAGTGCAAGGATATTGCTGTATGGCAACAAAGCGAACCCGTGCAAGCGCGGTGGAAGCAACATGAAGCGTTTTGGCTGCGGGAATTGGCGGGAGAGTTACCCGTATTGGAGTTGCCGACGGACTTCCCGCGACCGCCCGTCCAGCGATTTGACGGGGCGTATGTGACGTTTTCGCTTGATCCGACTTTGACGCAAAAGGTAAAGCGGTTGATGGAAGAGCACAACGTCACGCTCTATATGGTCTTGCTGGCTATATATAATGTGATGCTGTCCAAGTATACGGGACAAGAGGATATCATTGTCGGGTCGCCCATCGCGGGCCGCTCCCATGCCGATATGCAATCGGTGGTCGGGATGTTTGTCAATACCTTGGCTGTGCGCAATGTGCAGAAACCGGAACAGACTTTTGCGCAATTTTTGGCTCAAGTCAAAGAGCGTGTTTTAAAGATGATGCAACATCAAGATTATCCGTTTGAAGAGTTGGTGGAGAAGCTGGATTTGGCTCGTGACATGAGTCGCAATTCACTGTTTGACACGCTGTTCGCCGTGCAGAACATGGAGTTGCCGTCCTTCACTTTACCTGGGTTGACCCTGACGCCGCTGGAGATGGAATGGAAGCAAGCCAAGTTTGACATGAGCTGGGTAGTGGCGGAAGGGGAGACCGTGCAAGGCAGTGTTGAATACAGTACCCATCTGTTTACGGAAACAACGATTCAGCGCATGATTCAGCATTTTATCCATATCATTGAGCAAGTTGTGGAACAGCCGCAGATGCTTTTGCGCGAGATTGCGCTGGTGACTGAGGCGGAGAGACAACAATTGCTGGAGCAGTTTAACCAAACGGCACAACCTTATCCAAAAGACAAACCGATTCATGAATTGTTTGCGGAACAGGCCCGGTGCACCCCGGATCAAGAGGCGGTCGTGTATCAAGGCCAGTCGCTCACCTATCGGGAACTTGATGCGCGTTCCAATCAGCTGGCGCAGTTGCTGCGCGAGCGGGGTGCAGGGCGTGAGCAGATCATTGGTTTGATCGTTCCTCCGTCGCTTGAGCTGTTCGTCGGCATTTTGGGTGTGTTGAAAGCGGGTGCCGCATATCTGCCAATTGATCCAGGGTATCCGGAAGAACGGATTAAGTATATGTTGGAGGACAGTCAGGTTCAGCTGGTATTGACTCATACGGGGATCAAGGGACCGGAACTGGACCTGCCGGCCTTGGTTCTGGATGGGATTCGTTGGGATGAGCCTGCGCCCCCTGCCGTGGCTCTTGTCAATGAAGCGACGGACTTGGCATATGTGATTTACACCTCCGGATCGACCGGGAAGCCAAAAGGGGTGATGGTACAGCATCGTTCGCTGGTCAACCTTGCCACTTGGCACGTGCGGGAGTTTGCGATGACCGAGCGTGACCGTTCCACCAAATATGCGGGGCTCGGATTTGACGCCTCGGTATGGGAGATCTTCCCCAGCCTGATTGTGGGAGCCACCATCCATGTGATTCCGGAATCGTTGCGCTATGATATGCAGGGCTTAAACCGCTACATGGAGGAGAACGGGATTACCATCAGCTTCTTGCCCACCCAGGTGGCGGAGCAATTCATGCGCTTGGAAAACCGCACCTTAAAAACGTTGCTGGTGGGGGGGGATCGCTTACAACAGGTGGAACCGCGGCCTTATGCGATCATCAATAACTATGGGCCCACGGAAAATACGGTGGTGACGACGAGTGGCGTGGTCAAACCGGGCGAGCCGTTGACCATCGGCAAGCCGATTTCCAATAATCGGGTGTATGTCATCAATCGTGATGGCCAGTTGCAGCCTGTCGGTGTGCCCGGCGAGCTATGCGTTGGGGGTGAAAGCTTAGCCCGCGGTTATCTGCATCGTCCCGACTTGACGGCGGAAAGATTCGTTGAAAACCCGTTTGCGTCGGGGGAAAGAATCTATAAGACGGGAGACTTGGTGCGGTGGTTGCCCGATGGCAGACTCGAGTTTATCGGTCGTGTGGACGACCAAGTGAAGATTCGGGGATACCGGATTGAACCGGGAGAGATCACAGCAAGATTGTTGCAACATCCGGCGGTAAGGGAAGCGGTGGCACTCGTGCGCCAAGATCAGGGGGGGCAAAGCGCCTTGTGCGCTTACTTTACCACGGAGGGTACATGCGACTCCGCCGAGCTACGGGCGCATCTGGCGCAAGAGTTGCCTGATTATATGATTCCAGCCCATTTGGTTCCGTTGGAACGGTTGCCGCTCACCCCCAATGGAAAAGTGGATAAAAAAGCCTTGCCGGAACCGGAGGGCATGGGCAAGGAGGGGCAAGAGTACGTGCCGCCAGCCAACCCAACGGAAGAGAGACTGGCGGCCATATGGCAAGAGGTTTTGCAAGTGGAGCCTGTCGGTCGTACCGATCATTTCTTCGCCTTGGGGGGGCATTCGCTCAAAGCGATGACTTTAACGGCGAGACTGCAACAAGAGTGGCAGGTGGATCTCTCGTTGCGGGATCTTTTCGCGCATCCGACGGTTAAAGAACTGGCGAAATTCATCCAAGCGCAGGCCAAAACGAAAATGGAAATTCCGCCCGCACCAGTGCAGGAACATTATCCCGTCACTTCCGTGCAAAAGCGCCTGTATGTAGTGAGTCAGTTGGAAGGGGTGGGCACGGGTTACAACATGCCGTTGGCGTTCCGTCTGCATGGTGAGCTGGATGTGTCCCGTTTACAACGAGCAAGCCAACAATTGGTGGAGAGACATGAAAGCTTGCGCACCTCCTTCCACTTGGTTGAGGGTGAATTGAAACAGAAGGTTCACTCACATGTTCCCTTGGCGATGGAATGGATAGAAGCGCGGGACGAAGCGGAAGCTCTGGCGCAAATCCAACAATTCATTCGACCGTTTGCTTTGGATGAAGCTCCTTTATTCCGAATGGGCTTGATCCGACTGAAATCGGACCAACATGTGCTTGTCCTGGACCTGCATCATATTATCGCTGATGGGATGTCGGTCAATATTTTGTTCCGTGATCTCTTGCGGCTGTATCAAGGGGAAACGCTGCCCGCGCTTGCGGTGCAATGCAAAGACATCGCCGTCTGGCAAGAAAGCGAAGCGGTCCAGGCCGAACGCCAACGTCAAGAAGCCTTTTGGCTGGAGATGTTCTCGGATGAGCTCCCTGTCCTGGACTTGCCGACCGATTTCCCGCGACCTCCAGTGCAACGCTTCGAAGGAGCACGCCTATCCTTCCGGATTGATGCAGACATCACGCGGAAGCTCCATCAACTGGCGGATCACAATCAAACGACCCTGTATATGGTATTGTTGGCCGCTTATCAGGTGTTGCTCAACAAATATACGGGTCAAACCGATTTCATCGTCGGTACGCCGTTGGCGGGACGCGCTCATTCCGATATGGAACCCCTCATCGGGATGTTCACCAACACCCTGGCGATTCGCAATCATGTGCAAGAACAACAGTCGTTCCGCCAACTGTTGCAAAAAGTGAAAGAACGAGTGCTCAATGTGATGGAACATCAAAGTTACCCCGTTGAAGAATTGGTTGAAAAGTTGGGACTGAAACGGGAGATGAGCCGCAACCCGCTCTTTGATACAGTGTTTGCCGTACAGAACTTGGATGCTCCCCTCCTGACATTGCCGGGCTTGGAAGTGCGGCCATTTGAGTGGGAGTGGCAAAAGACCAAGTTTGACCTGAGCTGGGCGATTACGGAAGGGGAAGGGCTGGAAGGAAGCGTAGAGTACAGCACCCATTTGTTTACGGAAACGACCATGAAAAGAATGACGCGGCATTTCATTCATATCCTGGAGCAGATCGTGGAGCAACCCGATCTCCGGATCTGCCAAGTGGAGTTGGCCACGGGAACGGAGAAAGCCCAGTTGTTGCACGCATTTAATCAAACGGAAGCGCCCTATCCGCGCCGACTTACTGTAAATCAGCTATTTGCCGAGCGTGTGGCCATGATTCCCGAACACACAGCGGTGATCCATGGTGAAGAACGGATCACTTACCGGGAGCTGGATCGGCGGGCGAATCAAGTGGCCGCGATTCTTCGCGAACGAGGAGTGACCAGGGAACAGATCGTGGGGCTGCTCGTGACCCCTTCGATTGAGATGGTTGTGGGAATCTGGGGCATTTTGAAGGCAGGAGCCGCCTATTTGCCAATCGATCCGCAATACCCCGAAGAGCGCATTCGCTATATGCTCGATGACAGTGGAGCGGAGATAGTGTTGACGCATGCCGATGTCCCATTTGCCCCGGAAGGGCAAGTGCGGATAGACATAGGTGCGATCGACTTCAGCCAGGCAGCCGATGCTGACGAGGCGCAGATCAATGCGCCGGACGATTTGGCATATGTGATCTACACGTCCGGCTCAACCGGCAAACCCAAAGGAGTGATGGTGGAGCATAAAGCGCTGGTAAATCTGGCCACGTGGCATAATCGCCAGTTTCAGGTAACCGCACAGGATCGGATGACCAAGTATGCTGGCGTTGGCTTTGATGCCTCAGTATGGGAGATTTTCCCCACCCTCTTGGCTGGGGCGACCCTCATCATCATTGAGGATGAGATGCGCTACGATATCGAAGCACTCAATCGTTATATGGAGGAACAGGGGGTGACGATGAGCTTCTTGCCGACTCAAGTGGCGGAGCAATTTATGCAACGGACCAACCGCAGCCTGAGAACGTTGCTCGTGGGTGGAGATCGCTTGCAGCGGATGGTGCCGCAAACGTATGCGGTCATCAATAACTATGGCCCAACTGAGAATGCCGTGGTGGCCACGAGTTATGAGCTGAAACCGGATCAACCGATCTTGATCGGGAAACCGATCGCCAATAACCGCATCTATGTTTTGAATCGACATCAACAATTGCAACCGGTTGGCGTGCCAGGCGAACTTTGCATCAGCGGGGCAAGTTTGGCCCGGGGCTATTTGAATCGCCCGGAACTCACGGCGGAGAAATTTGTTGCGAATCCGTTTGATTCCGGCACGCGCCTTTACAAAACGGGGGATTTGGTGCGCTGGTTGCCAGATGGGAACCTGGAATTCTTGGGCCGTGTCGATGACCAAGTCAAAATTCGTGGGTATCGGATCGAGTTGGGGGAAATCAGCACTCGCCTGTTGCAACATCCGGCGGTGAAGGAAGCGCTCGTGCTGGCCCGACCCATGGCCGATGAACAGCTGGAATTGTGCGCTTACTATACGGCGAACGATGCTTGTACGATAGCGGAACTGCGGGTTCATTTGGCTCAAGAACTGCCTGATTACATGGTTCCGGCGCACTTTATGGAGTTGAAGCAATTCCCGCTCACGGCCAATGGAAAAGTGGATAAACGGGCTTTGCCTGTTCCGGAAGCCGGGACGGAAACACGGGAGTATGTGGCACCCCGAACCCAGACGGAACGCATCTTAGCCCAAGTTTGGCAAGAGGTGCTCCATCTCGAACGCGTTGGCATCCATGATCCATTTTTTGAGTTGGGTGGCGATTCGATTAAAGCAATGCAGATTGCGGCTCGACTCACTCCTTATCAATGGAAGTTGCGGCTGAAAGACCTCTTCCAGCATCCAACCATCGCGGAGTTGGCCGCCGTCCTGCAAAGGGAAGAGACGGTCACGGAACAAGGGATTGTCACGGGGGAAGTTCCGTTAACTCCGATTCAACACTGGATTTTTGAGTTGAATGAAGAGGTTGATCATTGGAACATGGCGATCGTTCTGCAACGAAAGGAAGGTTGGCAAACGGAAGCCTTGCGCAAGGCTTTTGCCAAGATGACCGAACATCATGATGCGTTAAGGATGGTTTGTCGGCGGGAAGGTGAACGGATCCGCCTAATCAATCGCGGCCTTGATGGGGAACGGTTCACGCTGGAAGAGTATGACCTGACTGGCGAGATCGCGATTGCGGCGCGGATTGAGCAAGAGGCCAACCGTCTCCATCGCTCCATCAAGCTTGCGGAGGGGCCCTTGGTCCGTCTCGCCGTATTCCATACCAAAGAAGGGGATTTCTTGCTCTTGATCATCCACCACCTTGTCATCGATGCGGTATCGTGGCGGATCATCTCAGAGGATTTGGATACGGCCTATCAACAGGCGTTATCGGGCGAAGAAATCAATTTGCCGCCGAAAACGACTTCGTTTAAAGAATGGAGCCGCAAGTTGTCCCAGTATGCCAACTCACCAGGGTTTCTAAGGGAGCGCGCATATTGGCAGCAGATAGGAAAAGAGCGGGTGCGCAAGTTGCCTGTTGACAAGTGTGGTGCGGAAACTTATTTGTATCAGGACTTAGAAACAATTGAATTGCGGTTGTCCCAACAAGATACGAAAGATTTGCTTACCCATGTGCATCGGGCTTATCAAACCGAAATGAATGACATCTTATTGGCCGCCTTGGCCCAAACGACATGGGAATGGGTGGGGGGCAAGGTGGCGGTCGAACTGGAAGGGCATGGTCGCGAGGAAATCATCGAAGACGTGGATATCACACGTACTGTGGGTTGGTTCACTTCCATCTATCCCGTGGTATTGGAAGCGGATCGCCATCATCTCGGTCTGACCATTCAAAAAGTGAAAGAAACATTGCGTCAAGTTCCCCATAAGGGAGTGGGCTATGGCATCATGAAATACCTTACGGCGCCTGAGCACAAAGAGAAAATGGCTTTTGCCTTACGACCGGAGATCAACTTCAACTATCAAGGGGAATTTGTGCAAGATGTGGAGAAAGCGGAGTACCGTTTGACCAACATGCCGATCGGACAGGGGATCAATCCGCTCACCAAATGGCCGTACAAACTGGATTTCAACATCTTTGTCGAAAATAACGAACTGCTGATGTTGATCCGTTATCAACGCACGTTCTACCATTACGAAACCATTGAACGATTTGCTGAACAGTATAAACGGAACTTGGAAGCGATGATTGAACACTGCCGCACCAAAGTGTTAGTAAGATAAGGAGCAAAGAAACCCTGACATCTACCGATGTGGATGTCAGGTTTTTTTACATGGAAGGAACAACGGTGTCCGCCTTTTGTTTAGAAAAGCTTAAATCAGGCTATGCGTTGTGATACATTTGACATAGGTTCGAAAAATAAGAGATAGGGGAGATGAGAATGGCCCAACCATATGATTTGCCTTTGGAGCAGTTGCGCCAATATCAACCGGGGCTAACGAAACAACCGGATTTTGAAGCGTTTTGGGAGCGGACATTATCGGAATTGCGTGAAGTGTCCCCTGATTATACGTTGGAGCCGATGGCTTATCCCACCAAAGGGGTGAAAGTGTACCGAATTTTGTACAAAAGATTGAACCATGCGCAGATTGAAGGGAGACTGGCCATGCCCGACCGGGAAGGGCCGCATCCGGGCATCGTGCTGTACCACGGTTATAATTCGGCTTATGACGGAAACATCCACGATACGGTGGTATGGGCATTAAGAGGGTATGCCGCGTTGCAGATGCTCGTGCGCGGCCAACAAGGGGAGAGTGAGGACAATGTCGTGAGTCCGCACGGTGGGCCGAAGGGTTGGTTAACCAAGGGCATACGGTCGCCGGAAACGTATTATTATCGGGCGGTATATATGGATGCGGTAAGGGCACTGGAGGTGTTGGCCAATTTGCCGGAAGTGAATGAGACACGGCTGGGAACCGTGGGCGGAAGCCAAGGGGGCGCCCTCGCGATTGCTGCTGCCGCCTTATCCCCGCTGCCCAAAGTGGTTGCGAGCGATTATCCGTTTCTCTCCCATTTTGAGCGGGCCATCGACATTACGCCGGAGGGGCCTTATCTGGAGTTGAATGAATATTTCCGCCGCTATCCCGACCCGCGGGTGGAAGAAAACGCCAAACGGACTCTCTCTTATTTTGACGTGATGAACTTGGCGCCACGCGTTGCCGCTTTTACCTGGATGAGCGTGGGGATCGTCGATCTGATTACGCCTCCTTCCACCGTGTTTGCCGTGTATAATCACTTATCTTGTCCCAAGGATCTGTACGTGGCACGTTATTTTGGCCATGAATATATCCCGGGAGCGGTGGAGCGAAGATTAAGTGTCTTGATGGAGCATTTGCAACATAGCGGAGCGGCCCGGGTATTGGAATGATTTGAAATCATTCGCCTTTTTCATTTCAGGTGACTCTCACGCAAGGATCGGGCGGCTTGCCAGAAAGGGACAAAAATGATACCGACACCAAGGCGTATACATGTGGAAAAACAACGTCTGCCCATGCAGTACGTCGTTTTTTTGATGGCTTTGTTTCTATCCAAGTTGGGGGATAGCCTGTTCACACTGACCATTCCGTGGATTTCATACCAGTTGACAGGCTCGGCTGTTGTGATGGGTTCGTTGTTTGCCATTCAAGTGTTGCCGGTTGTCGCTTTTGGTCCGGTAGCAGGGATTGTGATCGACCGATTGGATCGGAAACGGCTGCTCATGATCGCGGATGTTGCGGCGATGATATTGGTTGGCCTCATTCCTGCTTTGCATTTCGCGGAACTGTTGCAACTGTGGCACCTCTATGCCATCTCCTTTCTCTTATCGGTTTTTTCTTTGGTGTTTGAAGTGACGACGCTGAGTATCATTCCTCAATTAGCAGGGTCACAATTGACCAAGGCGAACGCTGGATACCAGTTTGCGCTCCAAGCATCGCTTATCGTGGGGCCGATGTTGGCTGGCTTATTGCTGGCGCTGCTGAACGGCTATACCGTTTTATGGTTGGATGCGGGATCGTTTCTCTTCACGTTGGGGGCGGTTTGGTTGCTTCCGTTGACGCGACAGCCACGTGCCTCAAGAGGGGGGTGGCTGGAGGAATGGCGTTCATTGTGGGGAGATATGATGGAAGGTTTTCGCTGGCTCCAACAAAACCGTTTGAACCTATCCTTATCATTGCAGGCCATGGTGGGAAATTTTGGAACCAGTGCGGTGTTAGCCGTTTTAATGTATTATTTGCTTTCGGTCCTTCACCTGACGGAAGAGCAAAGTGGGATGACGTATGCCTTATTCGGCATAGGGGGACTGTTGGGTAGTCTGGTGGCCATTCCGCTGGACAGGCGTTTTCAGCGCGGGACGCTAATTGTCGGCCTGCTGGTGCTGGGCACGATTTGCGCGATGTTGCCGTATGTGAGCATTTATTGGCTTATGCCGGGGATATCTGGCGGATTGGTGACCCTCTGCAATGTGGCTTGGAATACCATTGTCGCCTCAATCCGGCAAGAGACGGTGCCGTCGCAGATGCTGGGGCGTGTGCTTGCGTTCTCTCGTGTATTGACCCGCATCTCCATGCCGCTTGGAGCGATGGTGGGGACGGCAATCGTCTCGTACGAACCGGTCTGGATCTTTGCGCTCATCGCTGGGACGAAAGCAGTCGAAGTGATGATCGCTCTATTTTCACCGATTCGAAAATGTGATTAACATGATGCGACTGAATCGCTGATCTGGGATGAAGGTGGACGGGTCGCTGCTTGGCCCGTGGCTCGGGATCAATCGGAACGCTTTCTAAAAATGATGAACAAATTTGGTTGACAACTTTTTATTGGGAGAATATAATCATAAGCAAATTCATTTTCATACTGATAGCGATGAGGAAAGACATGCCCTTAAGATGCCCTATGTCGGCAGAGAGGCGGCGCCTTGGCTGAAAGCGCGCCCATAGGACTTGAGCGGATACCACTTTCCAAGCTACCGTCAGGGAGTAAGGAAACTTATGAAATGATGGTCGGGGTGTACGTTACACACCAACGAGGATGGCGTTTGCCTTTATGTTAAGGCAAGCACGTCAAATGCAGGGTGGAACCACGGGAGCAACGTTCTCGTCCCTCAATGATTGAGGCGGCGGGGGCGTTTTTTATTTTACCTAAAAAGAGGTGTTGACAGTGGCAGAACAGCTGAAGATTAGATTAAAAGACGGTTCAGAGAGAGAATATGCAGCTGGAACCACGTTTTATGACATCGCCGCGTCGATTTCACGCAGTTTGGCCAAGGATGCGGTGGCAGCCAAATTGAACGGAAAAGTTTTAGATTTGAAGCGTCCGTTGGAAGAGAGCGGCGAACTGGAGCTCTTGACGTTGAAAGACGCCGAGGGTGTTGATGTGATGCGTCATACCGCGGCTCATGTCATGGCGCAAGCGGTCGCGCGTTTGTTCCCGGGCGTGAAGTTTGCCATTGGCCCGGTCATCGAAAACGGGTTTTACTACGACTTTGCCGACCACACCTTCAATCCGGAAGATCTGCCCCGGATTGAAGCGGAGATGAAAAAGATCATCAAAGAAAACTTGCCGATTGAGCGCGAAGTGCTGGATCGCGACGAAGCACTCAAGTTTTTTGCCGAGCGGGAAGACCGGTTTAAAGTTGAATTGATTCAAGACCTGCCGGAGGATGAAGTGATCACGATTTATCGCCAGGGTGAATTTGTTGACTTATGCCGCGGCCCGCACTTGCCTTCGACTGGGAAAGTAAAGGCGTTTAAGCTGATGTCCATTTCCGGCGCATACTGGCGCGGGGATTCTGACCGGGAGATGCTGACCCGCATTTATGCAGTGGCCTTCAATAAAAAGGAAGAATTGGATGCGCATTTGCAACTGCTGGAAGAGGCCAAGCAACGCGACCATCGCAAACTGGGCAAAGAGCTGGAGCTGTTTACCCTTTCCAAAGATGTGGGCCAAGGTTTGCCGATTTGGTTGCCAAAAGGGGCGAAGATCCGCCGCATCATTGAACGTTACATTGTGGACTTGGAAGAGCGCCTCGGTTATGAGCATGTGTACACCCCACACCTCGCCAATGTGGATCTTTACAAAACTTCGGGTCACTGGGAGCATTACCACGAAGACATGTATCCGGTGATGAAGATTGACCAAGAAGAGTTGGTCTTGCGGCCGATGAATTGTCCACATCATATGATGGTGTACAAATCCCGCCTGCATAGCTATCGCGATCTGCCGATCCGCATCGCTGAGCTGGGAATGATGCACCGCTATGAGATGTCCGGAGCCCTGGCCGGATTGCAACGCGTCCGGGTGATGACCTTGAACGATGCGCATATCTTCTGCCGTCCGGACCAGATCAAAGAAGAATTCACCCGCGTGGTGCGTCTCATCGAGCAAGTGTACAAGGATTTTGGCATCACCGATTATTACCATCGCCTCTCCTTCCGCGATCCGGAGGATAAAGAGAAATACATTCAAAACGATGAGATGTGGGAATTGGCGCAAGGCATGCTTAAAGAGACCATGGATGAAATGGGATTGGACTATGTCATCGCTCCTGGTGAGGCCGCTTTCTATGGACCCAAGTTGGACGTACAGGTGAAAACGGCGTTGGGCAAAGACGAAACCCTTTCCACCGTACAGTTGGACTTCCAATTGCCAATGCGTTTCGAGCTGGAGTACATGGGGGAAGATGGCAAGATGCATCGCCCGGTCGTTCTTCATCGCGGCATTGTGGGCACCATGGAACGTTTTGTCGCCTTCCTCATCGAGCAATACAAAGGGGCCTTCCCAGCGTGGTTGGCGCCGGTGCAAGCGCGTGTGCTGACTGTGAGCAAAGTGTTTGATGCGTATGCCCAAGAGGTGACTGAGGTTTTGAATAACGCAGGTCTGCGCGTTGAATTTGACAACAGTGACGAAAAACTGGGCTACAAGATCAGAAAATCGCAAACGGAGAAAATCCCGTACACCCTCGTGATCGGGGAGAAAGAACAAGAGGCGCGCTCCGTCGCAGTTCGCCGTTATGGTGAAGGGGACCTCGGCGCGATGACGATCGAAGCGTTTGCCAACCGTCTCAGTGATGAAGTGAAAAACAAAGAGCAGTTAGTGAAGAAATAATGAATGAAAGTCACGGTTCTGGAAAAAAGGCCGTGACTTTTTTGCTGAGAAACACAGGCTTCCGTGTGCCCGAAAGGATATTAAGGATCGTTAGTGAAACGGTAGTATCGGACATGGATCAAGACAGAGGCAAAATTACAGACAATGTACTTGCTGGCGGTAGAAGGGGATGAAACCATGAGGACGAAAGGCGCCAAGTTCATAACTGGCGCCTTTTGAATAGATAACATGAATTTTTGGGCTTGTATGGTTCAATTATGTAACTTGATATGTTGCAATCGTAAACGGCTTAACTGTATGGCCATATATCTGGGTGAATAAGGAAGGTGGTTTTTTAACCACCAATAGATGATGCCCAAATAAGCGGAAGAGGCGTAATGGTATAAGATCTCTTCTTGTGTGATCAGTTGCAGTGTGTGTGCTTGTTCTTGCGGGGTACCAAATGCTTTAAGCAAGATATTGAGCAACTGAAGGAGAAAGTGTGTCCGTTCGTTGTTGGCAAACATCACTTGATAGAAGTGTTGGTGTTCAGCCACATGCTTAAAGAGATACTCCAGATCCGGAAACGGTTCCTCGCCTTTCCATTGTGTTTCCGTATAGTGGGCGGGACTCATTTTTCGCTCGGCAATCCCGGAATCCAGCTTACTAAGTATCTCTTTGATGCTTGAGAACAGTAGATCCTCTTTATCGCGATAATGCAGATAAAACGTGGTGCGATTGAGACCTGCGCGTTTAGTGATATCACTGACCGAGATCGATTCGTATCCTTTTTCGGCAATCAATTCAAGTAAGGCTTGGCGCAACATTTCTTTTGTTCTTTTGACGCGTGGATCAATTTTTTTCGTCAACAGAATCCCCTTTCTATGTCTAAGATGTTGGAGAATCTCGACATGTGACCTCGTTATGTCTATTAATCGACAATGAGGAGGAGTGTGTTCGTTGCTCCTTTATCCCGTACATTCTTATAATAATACACAGGTTGTCGCTTGGTAGACAATTCTTATATAACAGAAGGGGCGGGTCAACATGTGTGGGATTGTAGGTTGGATTGATTGGCAAAACCGTTTTCCAGAACAACAATATTGGCTCAAACAAATGGCCGATGCGATTCAACATCGCGGACCCGATGCTGAAGGGTATTGGTGTGCAGATAAAGTCGCCTTTGGACATCGCCGCTTAATCGTGATAGATCCTGAAGGTGGAGTGCAGCCGATGATTTTCCGTCAAGGAGATCATACCTATGCTCTTACATACAACGGGGAGATCTACAATTATCGTGAATTGCGGCAAGAGCTGGAGATTCTTGGCCATACTTTTAAGACGCAATCAGATACTGAAGTGTTGCTTCATTCTTATATAGAATGGGGCGAAGACTGTGTTAAGCGTTTGAATGGCATTTTTGCTTTTGCCGTGTGGGATGAACAGCGGCAACAACTCTTTTTGGCCCGGGATCATTTGGGCGTGAAGCCACTCTTCTTTGCCGAGCGGGGCAGTAGCGTTTTATTTGGCTCAGAGCTGAAGGCATTATTGGTGCATCCACTGGTGAAAGCGGAGATTGATGCGCAGGGCTTGGCGGAAGTGTTTGGCAATGGACCGATGCGCACACCCGGTGTGGGAGTGTTCAAAGATGTGCAAGAGGTTCGCGCGGGACATACGATTCTGTTTCGTGAAGGGCGCAAGCTGGTTACGCGCTATTGGACACTGGAAAGTGCGCCGCACACAGATGATATAGAGACAACGGTGGAACGCATTCGGGCGATCTTAGAAGATGCCGTGAAAAGGCAAATGATCTCTGATATGCCGTTGGTAACCATGTTATCAGGAGGACTTGATTCGAGCGGGTTAACTGCTTTGGCGGCACGCGAGCGGAACCGGGAAGGCAAAACCCTACATACGTACTCACTTGATTTTGTAGGCAGTGAACAACACTTTAATCAAGACTTGCTTCATGTAAGCTTAGATGCGCCATGGGTGAAGCGGGTGTCTGAACATGTGGGGTCCGAACATCATACGATCTTGCAAGATGCGGATGAGCTGATTGAGCATTTGCTTGTGCCTATGCGCGCTCGGGACTTGCCGGGGATCGGAGAAATGGAGACTTCGCTCTACCTCTTGTTCAGGGAGATGAAAAAAGAGGCGACCGTGGCGATCTCAGGGGAATCGGCGGATGAAGTGTTCAGCGGCTATCCATGGTTCCATCAGGCAGAGTATTTGCAAGCGGGCACGTTCCCATGGCGGAAAAGCAATATTCAATATATCTCAGCGGTTTTAAATCCCGAGATGATAAAGGAAACGCGGTTGGAAGAATATGTGGATGCCCGTTACCGGGAAGCGATTGCCGAAGTGCCGGCGCTGGCCGGAGAGTCAGAGTTGGCCGCGCGGCAACGGGAAATGTCGTATCTCTTTATCACCCGATTCTTGCCCTTTATGTTGGATCGCAAAGACCGCACCAGCAGTTATGTCGGCTTTGAGGTGCGTGTGCCGTTCTGTGATTATCGCTTGGTAGAATACTTATGGAACGTGCCGTGGGATGTCAAATCGGTAGATCAGATTGAGAAGGGCATTTTGCGCCGCGCCTTTAACCATGTTTTACCGCATGATGTATTGTACCGCAAAAAGAGCGCATATCCCACCGCGCAAAATCCGGCTTATTATGAAGCGGTGAAGCGGATGATGCAAGAGGTTCTCGCTGATCCGAATGCGCCGATCTTGCCGCTCATCAGCAAACCACAACTGGAGCAATTGATGACGCTGGAGCAGTCGCAGTTTGACGCTGGCATGGTAAATAAGTTATATGAATATCTGGTACAAGTGAATCATTGGCTCAAGGAATATCGTATTACGATTCATTAACACAAGCTTTCTGATTAGCAAAAGGGAATCAATCACCGATTGGTTCCCTTTTCTTATTTGCGATGATGGAGTCCTTTCTTCATATCCGCTTGCTATGACAAATCTTTTATCATCCGTATCGATTCCGGTTCAAACCCACATGATTCATATAATCGACGGGCGCGTTCGTTTGCCGCAAACACTTGCAAGCCCAGTTGCCTGCATCCCCTGCCATGGGCCCATTCTTCTGCATGGTCCATCAGTTTGCGTCCCAGGCCATGCCCTTCCGCCTCTTTTTTTACGGCAATGGCCAGGATAAAGGCGAGTTTCTCTTTAGTGAAAAAGTCTTCCGTTTCGGCCAGATAAATATATCCGCAGGGAATATGACGGGCATCTTCGATAACAAACAGCTCGCTGTGTGGCCGGGGGTTCTCGAGCGCTTCTTTTGTCAGGCGAATTTGCGCTGTATCCATTTTGTCGCGGTCACGCCAAGCCATCAGTGGAAAATCATTGAAACGAAGGGACAAATCCATGATGAAATCATGATCGGCGGAAGTGGCCAAGCGAATTTGAAAAGGGGCTTGAATCATGGGTGTTCACTTCTTTCGATGACATTGGTAGGCAACAGTCATATCAATTATTTTAATTGATGAATGGGAAAATTCCAAGTGGACTGAAAAAAACGGCAACCAAGTATGAAAGTGCGGGTAGCCAAGACTGCGATCCGAGCCATGGAAGTGGAGCCGAGTGGTGAGTTGATAGATAAAAAAGGCGCTCTCATAAGCGCCCAATATGATTCGGGGAATATAAAACCGCATATTGAGATAGCAAAAAAGAAAGTGTCAAGGAGTAACAGTGGAAGGGTGCTATCTCCCTTCTATTATATGGGATATGTTGAATGTGCAGAAAGTGGATGTTATTGGAATGGATTGTCTCAATGGTAAATAATGGGGTTGTTATGTTTCGTTTCCAACTCATCCCGTATGAAGCCAAACGGTTATGCCCAAAATGATGAGAGAATGAACAGTCATGTTGCATAGCAAAGTCGATTGTGCAGATGAAAGGGCGAAATCGGATGAGTGATGAGCTGAAGCCAAGACCATCGAGAAAAAGAAAAACACGGCTGCTTACCCCCAAAAAGCTTTCGGTTCCCAGCTTGTCCATGCCGGATGACCCGGTGGATGACTCGTCCGCCCATCCAATGGCGGACCATGGGATCACCGCCCATTTACAGCGCATGCAAGAGCAAATCGGCGCCAATGCGGATGTGAGGACGAGGGAGTTTTACTTGCGGGACACCGACATTCGCGCGGCGCTGGTTTATTTGGACGGATTGACGGATTTGGATTTCCTGAATGAAAACGTAATGAAACCATTGATGCTGAACTTCTCCCCAGCGGTTCATGCGTTGGAAACAGAAAACCGTCCCGATGTCATGGATTTGGTTAAAGACCGCTATTTGACCGTGAACGGCGTGAAAAGGGTTGCGACGTCAACCGAAGTGGTGACACATGTTTTTCGAGGGAACACGGCCTTATTCATCGATGGGGTTGCCGAAGCGCTGGTGATTGAGGCCAAACAGAAAAAGGCCCGCAATATCGAGGAACCGCTAACCGAGGCGCTGGTAAGGGGACCGCGGCTTGGATTCAATGAAAATTTGCAGGATAATCTCGCCATTTTGCGTCAGCTAGTGGGAAATCCCGATTTGAAGATCTTGCCCTACCAAGTGGGGCGGCGCACAAAAAAGGAATTGGCCATTGTCTATTTTGAAGGAATCGCCAACGATGAGCTGGTGCAGGAGGTGCAAAACCGGATCGCCCGCATCGACATCGATGATGTTCCGGAGACGGGTTATATTGAACTACTGATTCAAGATAATTACTTGACCCCTTTCCCGCAACTGCAAAACACGGAGCGTCCGGACCGGCTCATCGCCGCGCTGATGGAAGGGCGGGTGGGGATCTTGCTGGATGGCACCCCATTTACCCTGATCGCTCCCGTAACCTTTGCCATGTTTCTGCAATCGCCGGAGGATTACTACCAAAGATGGATTCCGGGCTCGTTGATTCGCCTGTTGCGGTATTTTTCCGCATTTGTCTCGCTGTATCTTCCGTCCATTTACATTTCCTTTGTGTCGTTTCATCAAGGATTGATTCCCACCACCTTGGCGATCTCCATTGCGGCGACGCGCGAAGGGGTTCCGTTTCCCTCGATCATCGAATCGTTGATTATGGAGATTGCCATCGAAATCTTGCGTGAAGCGGGACTTCGTTTGCCCAGGCCGGTGGGGCAGACAGTGGGGTTGGTGGGGGGATTGGTGATCGGCGAAGCGGCAGTGCAGGCGGGGATTGTCAGCCCGATCATGGTGATGGTGGTTTCACTCACGGCCATCTCTTCTTTTGCCATCCCGGAATACGCCGGCGGCATCAGCCTGCGCTTGCTCCGGTTTGGCGCCATGGTTTGCGCCGCCGTGTTGGGACTGTTCGGCGTGATCTTTTTCTTTCTCATCATCTTGATTCATCTGGTCAAGTTAAAGAGTTTTGGTGTCCCCTATATCGCTCCCGCCGCCCCCATCCGCTGGTCTGACTGGAAGGACTTCTTAATCCGCTTGCCGCAGGGCATATCCGACAAGCGGCCCCAGATGTTGTTTCCCAAAGACCAAGTGCGCATGCGGCAAACCTCACCCACAAAAAGGAAGTGAACGAACCGTTGTTGACCAATCCGAAAGATCATATCACTTCTACCCAAGCCGCCGTATTGGTGACCTCCTTTATCCTGGGCGTGGGCATTCTGACGCTTCCCAGGACCGTCACGGAAAAGGTGGGCACGGCGGACGGTTGGATCGCCGTCCTTTTGGGCGGTTTGGTCGCGATGCTGCTGGGTGTGCTTTTGGTGAAACTGAGCCAGCTTTTTCCCGGCAAAACGCTCTATCAGTACAGTCAGGAAATCGTTGGGCAGTGGATGGGGCTCCTGATCAACCTTTATGCGGTCGGGTACTTTACTTTATTGGCGGCATTTGAAATCCGGGCCATGGGGGAAGTGACCAATTTTTTCTTGCTTCCGGCTACTCCCATCGAAGTGACGATGGGCCTCCTTTTGTTTGCCAGCGCTTACCTGGTGGTCGGCGGCATCAATCCGATCGCCCGCCTGTGTGAGGTGATTCTCCCCATCACGATCCTCTTGTTTTTTCTGGTGTTGTTTATGGGCTTTAAGAATTTTGAATTGGACAATTTGCGGCCGGTGTTGGAACGGGGTTGGATGCCCGTGATCAAAGGGTTGGAAACGACTACCCTTTCCTATCTGGGCTTGGAGACGATGTTGTTTTTGCCCGCTTTTATGTCAGAACCCCGCCAAGCGTTGAAGGCCGTGCTTGCTGGGATCGGGATTCCCGTGATTTTTTACGTAATGACCGTGATTGTCGTCATTGGGGCGTTAACCATCGATGACGTGGTGACGTTAACCTTTCCCACCATTGAGCTGGTCCGGTCGTTCGAACTTGAGGGAGTGCTTTTTGAGCGGTATGAATCGTTTCTGTTGGCTGTGTGGATCTTGCAGATCTACACCACGCTCAGCCTGTGCCATTACCTGGCGGGATTGGGCTTGGCCCAATTGTTTCAAAAGGGGAAGTTTCAATCTTTCATTATTGGATTATTGCCCGTGATCTATGTGCTGGCATGGAAGCTAAAAACGATCAATGATGTGTTCGCTTTGGGGGAGCTGCTTGGTTACATGGGTATGGTGATGGTGATTGCGGTTCCCATTATCTTGTGCTTCATCGCCAAAGTAAGGGGGATGTTGCTTGGGAATAAACAGTAGATGGATCGGTCTCTCCTGCTTGGGATGCCTCTGTCTTTTCCTGAGCGGTTGCTGGGATTACACGGATATTGAAGAAAGGCACCTTCAGGTGGGCGAAGCGCTTGATTTGGCGGAAGGGGAAGGGAAGGATGGCAAACCGCTCATCACAGTGACGGCGCAACATGTGGTACCGAAAGCGGTGGCCGGCCAAAAGGATGACGGTTTGCAGCAAAAACCGTACGAAAATATGTCCAGCACAAATGAATCGGTATATAAGGCTTGGCATCAGCTATTGGTGCGGGAAGTTCACATTCCCATACCTCCCCATCTAAAAGTGGTGATTGTCAGTGATGATTTGGCGCGTCGGCTGAATTTGCACCAAATACTCATGGATTATCTGCGGGATACGCAAGTCAGGTACAGTTGCCAGCTTTTCATCGCCAAGGGAAAAGCCCGAGAGATCTTGGAATCGGGGAAAGAGGTGCCCGCCTTTCACCTTGTGCAAATGGTGAAAAACAGGGAACGGACGAGCAGTATCCTGCCCGAGGTGAGTTTGCAGAAAGCGTCCGCCCGCATGGCGGCAGAATCCAGTTTTCTGTTGCAGGAAGTGGGTGCGAGGAATGGGCAGATGCAATTCGTTGGCGCCGCGGTGATCAAGGGCAAGGCAAACAAACTGATCGGCACGTTAAACCAAGATGAATTGGGCGGGGTAAACTGGTTGGCGGGCGATGTCACCTCCGATTTGGTGCGGGGAAACGACCGCAAGACAGGCCAAGTGATTACGGTGGCTTTGTCAGGGGTTCAGAGCCGGATTCAACCCCATGTGCAGGGGGAGCGCATTTCGTTTGACGTCCAGATTAAAGCGGAAGGACAATTGGAAGAGGACTGGCTGTTGCCGGGGGACGCCTTTGAGGGGGATGTGTTGCAAAGGGCGGAGCGGGCGGCGGAACAGACAGTCTCCCGGATGATCAGCCAGGCGCTGGAAAAAATCCAGCACCGGTACCAGGCGGATGTGGCCGGTTTTGGCAAACGGCTCAGAATCGAATACCCAGAGGTGTGGCATAAGGTGAAAGAGAATTGGGACCAGGAGTTTAGCAAGGCTGCGGTGAAAGTGGATGTGAACGTCAACATCAAGGATTATCGGACGAAAGGGACGAAGAAAAAGTGAAGGGCACCACGGCGTCATCAACACCTGCATGGTCCCCACCAGGGCGTGTCTGATAAATATGTCGGCGGCACCAAAACCGTTTTCCCATTCGCTTCACTTGTCCATCGGCGCTCATCGGGAAAAGGTTTTTCGCCTCCTCCCATTGGTCAACTTGATTTGCCAGACACGCCCTAACGGATATGAAGCAAACAAGAGTCCAGATCGAGGTCTGGGATCTTGTTTGCTTCCCAATGCAGAGTGCCCCATTTTCTGCCCGCATGTGATTGCCCATGATCTTAAACTCATTTTAGATGAGGGAATGGAGAGGGCAATCCAACGCCTGATGCAAGAGATGTGATTCGAACCTGATGCAGAAGAATAGGAATGGAAATAAAATCGCCTCTTCAAGTGGAAACTTGGGGAGGCGATTTTATATCTGATAAATGGGTATGGGTGAATCTTGCTTGCAAAATATATTAAAATAGCGATTTGTGTGATAACCTGAAAATGGGGAAGATACAGTCATCTATGGTTATGGGGGAGAGATGAAGATGAAAAAAATCATCAATCATCCGGAACAAGTGGTGGAAGAGATGATCGAAGGCATGGTGTTGGCCCATCCCATGCGGTTGCGCCGTGTGCCTGAGACGCGGGTGCTGGTGCGCAAGGATGCGCCCGTTGCCGGCAAAGTGGGGTTGATCAGCGGCGGGGGGAGCGGGCATGAGCCGGCTCATGCCGGATTTGTGGGACCCGGGTTGCTGGATGGGGCTGTGGCGGGTGAAGTGTTTACATCACCGACGCCGGATCAGATTCTGGCAGCGATCAAAGCGGTGGATAGTGGGCAAGGGGTCCTCCTGATCATCAAAAACTATTCTGGCGATGTAATGAACTTTGAGATGGCGGCAGAACTTGCAGAGATGGAAGGAATTGATGTGAGGCAAGTGATCGTCAATGATGATGTCGCCGTGGAGAATAGCACCTATACCACAGGGCGACGCGGCATTGCCGGGACGGTCTTTGTGCACAAGATTGCGGGAGCGATGGCGGAAACAGGTGCGACATTGGATGAAGTGGAACGCGTAGCCCGAAAAGTGATCCAAAGAGTGCGGAGCATGGGCATGGCGTTGACGCCGTGTACCGTGCCGGCTGTAGGGAAACCCGGGTTTCATTTGGGTGAGGGCGAGATGGAAATCGGAATGGGGATTCATGGTGAGCCCGGGATTAGGCGATCGCCCTTGGCCTCCGCCGATGAAGTGGCCACCGTGTTGGTTGACCATATCCTGCAAGACATGCCGTGCACGGCAGGAGAGCGTGTTGCGGTCTTGATCAACGGTTTGGGAGCCACTCCGCTGATGGAACTATATATTTTAAACCGCAAAGTGACCACACTCTTACAAGACAAACAACTGGTGGTAGTGGATACGATTGTCGGCGAATATATGACGTCATTGGAAATGGCGGGTTGTTCCGTTACCCTGCTTAAACTGGATGACGAGCTGGAGAAACTGTTGTCTGCTGCCGCCGATACAGTCGGTTGGAAAAGATAAGGACAAAAAGGCAATGGCTGATGGGAACCTACAAGTTCGTGTAGATGAGATGGAAAGGGGAACAAAACATGGAGTTGACCCACGAACGGTTCATCGCTTGGCTTCGCTTATATGGTGAGAGGTTGCAGGAGAAGCGGTTGGAGCTGTCAGAGTTGGATCAAGCGATTGGCGATGGAGATCATGGCATAAATATGGCGCGCGGGCTGTTGGAAGTTGTGCGGAAGCTCGATGCGTCAACCCCCGCCGATATCGGGGCAACGTGCCAGTTGGTGGCGATGTCTTTGCTCGCTAAAGTGGGAGGCGCTTCTGGGCCCCTGTACAGCACCGCCTTTTTAAAGATGGCCCAAGTGTGGAAAGGGAAAAAGCGATTACTCCCGGCTGAGTTGGCGCAGGGGTTCCGCGAGGCCACGGAAGGGATGAAAATGAGAGGCAAAGCGCAGCTGGGGGATAAAACGATGATCGATGTATGGGAACCCGTCACGCGACAGATGGAGCAGCAAGCGAACTGCTCGTGGGCGGAAGTGCGGCGGCAGGCGGAAGACGCCCTGTCGCGCACCAAAGAGCTGGAAGCGAAACGGGGGCGCGCGTCCTACTTGGGCGCCCGTTCCGTTGGCCATCTGGACCCCGGCGCCGCTTCTTCCTACCACTTGTTTGACGCACTATGTCAGGTGATGGAAGAAGGTGGGGACGTTTGAGCCATGTGGGCATTGTGTTGGTCTCCCATAGTGCGGACATCGTGCGGGGACTGAAACAGTTTTTGCGCCAATTTCAGCCGAATGTGCCGATTGCCGTGGCGGGGGGCACGGATGAAGGAGAGTTGGGGACGAGTGCGTTTAAAATAAAGGAAGCCATCGAATCCGTCTACTCTGACAAAGGTGTGTTGGTGTTGTTTGATTTGGGCAGCGCCCTTCTTCATGCGGAGATGGCGCTGGAATTGTTGGCGGAGCGGGAAGGCATCCAATTCGCGGACGCGCCATTAATTGAAGGGGCTTATGCCGCGGTGGTGGAGGCGGGATGCGGAAGCGGGTTGGACAAAGTGCGAAACTCGGCGGAAAAGGCGAAGCAATGGCAGAAGGTCATCCGAGATGAATAAGGAGGATGTGGGGAATGTCTCCTGCTTGTTGAACACAGGGGGAGATGTTCCGCATTGAATGGAAAACGATGGCCCAATCTGAAAAGGATCTTCAGAAGGGGGCGCCGATGTTAAACATGATTAAATTGAAGGCGATGAAATATCCCAATATCCTTCATTATGAATGGGAAGGTGAGCTTTTAGAGAGAACCGAAAATTACAGATTTTTGCTGGCTGAAAGCACGGTTTCAATCGTGGGATGAAAGACGGCGTTGCTCGGTATCCCCATAAAGGGGATGCTTAGAGCAACTATTTTTTATCTTTTGATGTTGCAGTTTGCGGATCGAACGCCGCCTAGCGTATTGGTCATAGGTACGCCGCCCATATGGGTACATGCAACGATGTTGTAGAACTGTATGGGATGGGCTGATGAGACAGCCCTGAACTTGGAAGTTGTCCAAAGCAGAAATGGATTGAGGACATTAACTATCCAAGAATCCCACGGCTTCAGCCGTGTGGAGTCTCAAACTCGGTTCGCTATAAGAACCCTTCCTTTCGTCCATACTAACAGGGACACGAGGTTGGAGGGATGAAACATGTCTGAAGATCGTATTTTTATACGGAATGACCAAGCAGAACCGCAGCCTGAACCGAACCCGGACCGGCAGGCGGACGGAGTGGAAGAGAAGAAAAGGGATGCTACGCTTCATGCGATTCAACAATTGGGACAAACCAATGTCCCGCAGTTGGAATCCAACGTATTTTGCATGAGCATCATCGGGCAAGTGGAAGGGCATCTCGTCATGCCGCCCCAAAACAAAACGACCAAATATGAGCACGTCATTCCGCAAATCATCGCCGTGGAACAAAATCCGAAGATCGAAGGAATGGTCATCATTCTCAATACGGTTGGCGGTGACGTGGAGGCGGGGTTGGCGATTGCGGAAATGATCGCATCGATGAGCAAACCGACCGTCTCGATCGTATTGGGCGGGGGGCATAGCATTGGCGTGCCCATAGCGGTGGCAGCTGACACCTCTTTTATCGCGGAAACGGCAACGATGACCGTGCATCCAGTTCGGTTGACCGGCTTGGTGATCGGGGTGCCGCAGACGTTTGAGTATTTGGAGAAGATGCAAGATCGCGTGATTCGCTTTGTCTCCCATCATTCCAATATCACGGAAGAAAAGTTTCGTGAACTGATGTTTCGCACCGGGGAGTTGGCCCGGGATATCGGAACCAATGTCATTGGCAAAGACGCGGTGAAATATGGTCTGATTGACCGGGTGGGGGGGATCTCCGACGCGTTGGCGGAGCTGAATCGGATGATCAACGAGCGCAAAGGGGAGATGCTGCAATGATTTATTATTCTGTCATGCCGATGGAACTCGCTTTTTTGGACGAGTCCCAAAGGCCATTGGAGGAAATGGTCGTGGATGGCGTGACGATGTTGGTGCGCAAAGAAAATGAACAAGAAAAGATCATCGTTCGCCTTCTCAGCGCAGATCCCGCCCACTATCTCGATCCCCGCTTTCAACCCGGACAACGGGTTACGTAAAAAATCTCGATATGAGAGCTTTAATTCGGAAAGCCGATTTTCCCAAACGCTAAAGGATGGGGAAATCGGCTTTCAACTTGCGGTCAGCTTTTATATAGTTGCGCATTTGTTGGGAGTCGTTATCATATTCCTCTTGTCGGCTACGGTGCCTTCAAACAAACAGTACAAACCTATAAGCGTGGAAAAGTACGGGGCTCTTCTTTGGTGTGCTGAAAAATAAGATTAGCCAATTGATACGTTCTATGCATGTAAGTGATAAGGCTTTTGATTTGTATGGAGTTGTGTAAATAGTGAAAGACGCCGTGAAGTGCGAACTTGTTTTTCCCGATTTTTCACAGAACGAAAAAACGCCCCGTCTGAAGCAGTAAACAAACTATTCTGTCTAAGTAAATTAAGTTGTTGGAAGACGGGACGCGCAATGTTGTCCTCCAGATGAAGAGTGTAATGGGTTTCGTTGTTGTCCTAGAGGTTCGAGAGCCTGCGGATTTGGTAATTGTTGCCCACCACGTGATCGATGTTGTGAAGAGTTTTAGTGCTTTTGAGTGGAAAACAAACCTTGTCCTTACCAAAGAAAGTATGATTTGCAATGGATTCACCGCCATGTTTCATTTATCTCCCAGGAACCCTACCTGTTTCACGCCACCATCAGGGAGAATATCGCTTACGGAAAAAGCCACGCAACAATGGAAGAAATTGTCCAAGCAGCAAAGAAGGCACAAATTCATCATGTGATTATGAAAATGCCAAAACAATATGATACTGTTGTCGGGGAAAGAGGGTATAAGTTATCAACTGGCGAAAAACAAAGAGTGGCACTTGATGGATTATTTATAATAGACAGTAAAATTGTTATACTAGATGAAGTGACATCTGCGTTGGATGCCATTTCTGGTCCGCTGTTAAAAGTGCTTTAACAGCTTTTTTAAAAAATAAAACCTCCATCGTGATCGCCCATCGGCTATCCACCATCACTGAGGCCGATCGCATTTATGTCTTACGCAAAGGCAAGATTGTGGAGGAAGGGGATTTTCAAACCCTTCTGAACGAAGGTGGTTTTTTCAACCGGCTGTATCAGGAGCAAGTGCAGTCTTCTCTAAAAACGGGGGCAAAAGCGGCGCGTATTAGATGAAACTTTTTGTGTGAGGGGTGAGTGATGTGGTACTGAAAGCAAAAGATGTCACCGTTGTGTTTGGACAAGGGGAAAATCAGGTGGTGGCACTTAACAGAGTGAATTTGGAAATGAATAAGGGAGAATTTGTCTCGATTATGGGAGCGAGCGGGTCTGGAAAAACTACATTGCTTCAATTATTGGGCGGGTTGGATCAACCCACCTCGGGAGAAATCCTTGTGAGCGGGACGAACATAACAAAAATGAAGGAAAAAGAGTTGGCAATTTACCGAAGGAAAAAAATTGGGTTTGTTTTTCAGCAGTTCAACTTGATTCCGGTACTGACAGCAGAAGAAAATGTTACCTTGCCCCTGTTAATTGACAAAAAAAACGCGCGGATCGCTCAGCAGAAAGCACAATCACTCCTTGAATTGGTGGGGCTGAAGGAGAGAAGGCATCACTTTCCTTCCCAGCTTTCTGGGGGACAGCAGCAACGGGTTGCCATTGCTCGTGCCTTGATTACGGAACCTTCGATCCTGTTAGCAGATGAGCCAACAGGGGCGTTGGACTCTGAGACGAGTCGGGATGTGATTCAACTGCTCAAAAAAATGTGCGGCGATTTGGAACAGACTTGCATTGTGGTCACCCATGACCCGTTCATTGCTGCCTATTCCGATCGGGTAATCATTCTCGCGGACGGGATGATTCAAAATGAAATTCATTTAGATTCCCACTCGGACATCGAAAAAAATGTAGAGCAACTGCAACGAATTTTGGTTCATCGTTTACGTTAGAGGAGATGATTTGATGAAACTGGCTCTGTCTATCGCTTGGAAATACCTCAAGAGCCATACCGGTCGCAATTTATTGACCAGCATGGGTGTAGCGTTGGGTGTGGCGCTGGCTACCGCCCTTTTGGTCGCGAACCATTCGGCCCAGCAATCTTTAACCGTACAAATAGAGAAAAGATATGGGAAATATGACATCCAATTCGGTTATACAAGCAACGGAAGTTATATTAGTAATGAAAAACTTGAAAGTTTTAAACAAAAAGCGAATCAGGCCGTTTATTCCAAAGTGTATATTCCTTATCTCAAAGAGATCCCAAAAGAAGTGCTGAATCAGCCAACTAGTTGGGGAGTGGAAGAGAATTCACCTGAGATGAAGCTATATCCGCTCGAACAAGGAAGATATCCCAAGCAAGGTGCGGAGGTCGCCCTTTCTTCCGCTTATGCGACCCGTAAAAAAATCGGAGTTGGAAATCTCATATCATTTTCGTTTCCTCCCTATGGAAACAAGACCGTGCGAGTGGTGGGGATTTTGGGAACACCCGTCAGCCGTAGCGGAAACATGTCTTTTTTTCCGCTCGAATGGTTGCAAGAGGTGTTTCATCATCAGGGACAATCCAATTTGATCCAGGTAACCTTACTAAACAAAGATCCGCTTTACAAATCGTACTTGTTGACCGAACTAAAAAACGATTTTCCAAAGGTGAGAGTGGATGCCCGCACTTACGTAGATAAATCCTATGAAAAAATGAATGTGTTTCGCCCGCTCACTTACGGGTTAGGGTTTATTGCCCTTCTGGTGAGTTCGGTGCTGGTTTTGGGAAGTTTTAACTTGTCGGTTCGCACGCGAATGAAGCAGTGGGCTTCGCTTCGTGCAATTGGAATGAATTCCGGTTCTATTTTTTCCATCATTATCAACGAGGCACTAATGATTGGCCTTCTTGGAACAGTTGCCGGCCTTGTGGTGGGATGTTTGCTCAGTTCCCAAGCTTTGGCTGTCATCAATCGATGGCTGGAAATAAAACAGACGCAAGTGGAAATCCAGGGAGCTACGCTGGTTGCTGTAGGAGTTTTTGGAATGCTTTTGTCCGTGATGGGTTCTATTTTTCCTGCGTTAAAGGCCAAAAATGTTCCACCGGCGCAAGTGTTGCGACCAGAGACAAATGGGACTATTCTCGCCAAACAAAAGAAAAATTTGTTTGGATTCCTTTTGCTGGGATTGGGAATCCTTTTGGGAATGAGTAGTCAGTTTGTTCCAAGATCAGAAAGTATGGGGCTGATTGTCAGTGGAACTAGTTCGATACTGATGAGTGTTGGCTTTTTATTGTCCATTTCCAATCTGGTCAGCCTGTCCACTCAGTTCCTTTCCCTTATCACAAAGCCAATCATCCTGACCAGGATCGCCGCACGAAACATTATCCGTTATCGAGATCGATCCGGTTTTGCTGTCATGACTCTAGCCCTTGGACTGGCAATTGGGGTGGCGGCCTATGTTTTTATCCAATCTTCCATGTCTACCCTGGAGAGCAAAATGAAGGAGCAATTCCCCTCCGATTTGCTCGTTCGACTGTCCGGAAGTGATGAAAGCACGCTTTTGCCGCAAAAAGTGGGAGAACAGATTAAACAATTTCCTGGAGTGGATCAGCTTGCGCGTGTGTCCCAGACTCCAGCCAAGCTCATAAACTATAATAAAAACAAGATGGACCCCATTTGGATTCAATTTGTCGATCAACGGAAAGATGATCCGGTCACGATTGACAGTATCGAAATTTGGCCGATTGATGAGAAACCTTTGACCCGCTTACTTGGCTTAAAGCTGAAAGATTCCGGTCAACCAATGCCGAATCTAAGGCCTGGTCAAGGCATTATGACAAAGGAAATGGCAGGATACCTAGGGCTCAAAGCGGGGGATTTGATTCAGGTTCAAAGCCGATTGAGCGGGTATAAAGCTGAAATAAAAATCATAGGGATTTTGGAAAAATATCCCAAAAGCGTAGGGGTTCCTTTCGTTCTTGTAGATCACGATTGGGGCATGCGTTTGACTGGAGCAAAAGGGTACAATGAGTTCCATATCGATTTGGATTCCACCCCCTCCTCGGTAAAGGTGGAGGATCAGGTCAAACATATTTTGAGCAAGCAACCGGGTGCGGAATACTTGAGTTTTACTAAAGCACTTAATGAACAGAAGAATATGTTCCGGCAACAACTTTTACTGATTAAAGCGCTAATCGCCATTATCATGGGGATATCTGGAATCGGATTGGTGAATGCTATTCTCTCCAGTCTATATGACCGCCGGGTGGAAATGGGGATTTTAAAGGCCATTGGAACTACACCTAGTCAACTGTTTGGAATTACTTGCATGGAAGGCATGTATTTGGGGATTGGCAGTGGGGTTATGGGAATCAGTGGAGGGATCCTTCTGGCCTACATACTTTTAAACACAATGGAGTTCAGTCGTTTGGTTATTCCTTGGGCCGTTTTGTTGGTCATTTTCCTTTCGTCCATTACATTGGGAATCGTTGCCGCGGGGATTGCCAACCTGTGGGCGAAACGATTACTGAGTGTGCAGGTTATCAAAGAGATTGTGTGATAAAGATCTATTGATGACTTAAATCAGGGGCGAGACGGTCGAATAAATCGGGTCACTTCGATGTAATATCGGACTATAAGGGGGGATATTCGAGATACGGCCAAAAGCAGCACGATAGAAAAAATGTAAACACCAGTAATGATAAGGGTTTATGACTCGTGTCCATAAAGATAGGAGTTTCTGAACATGAGATAACAGGCAGTAACATCAACATTTTTGAGCAGCAAGTGTGTTAACAGTCGAAGCAAATCAGCCCCCTTGGTATCAAAGGATGACACAAAGGATATTGAGGGTATTGAAAACCGTAAAACGGGCAGGAAGCTGAGTTGCTTCTTGCCCGTTCTCATTTAAGCTAATTGTTTGGTTGCATTTTCTGTCATTTTATTTGTGTTTTCAAATGTTGTCATATTCATCTGATAAAATAACATTAGAACATGTTTGTTGAATAAACTTAGTTTGAATATTAACTCTTTAAGGATCTTGTACATTCGTCACATCAATTGGGGAGTTTTGCGTTGGTTCAGAAGAAGATAATCAAATGATGTTCCCTATTTATCATTCGTTTTGTATTAGGGCACGATCCGATGGATTGAGCCCCTATCATTGAATCAGTTGGAAATGGAGCGGATATAAATGAAGATGAAAAGAGTTTTGATAATCCTCTTCATTTTATTATTACCCGTATTTGATTATCTATTTGACCAAACATTCAGGGAACTGCTTGGCTTTGGAAAACCGCCCTTAAGGATTTCATCATTATCATAGCTTTGCTTTTGTTGTCATTCATAAAAAAACGGGATTTAACAGGTTGGGCCACTCCCTTTATAAAAGAAGCGTGAGTGGTCCTTTCGCTTAGACATGATCTAATCTAAGGAATATAATGAAGAGCCCAACCCATATTAAATACAAAAACTGCTTTTAATTAGAAATTGTAATTTTGTTGGATTCAAATGAAATGTATAAGGAGAGGGAGGGGAAACTGCGATCTGCAACATAAAAACAAGTGAAGAGAAAAACCTAAAAATCATCCATCTCGATTTGAAAACGGAAGACATAAAAAAAATCCTTAATCTTTTTTATGACCTTCGTTTGGGAGAAAAATCGTTTGAACTCCACTCCGGAAAAAACAAAAAAGCGGTTAGAATAATTTTCTTAAACAAAGACCACATCAGAAAAAACGGATAAAAACGTCGGTCAAGATCATTGACGTTATCCTTATGCTCTTCACGATTCTTGGTGGGATTTATCTTATCAAAACAATTGTCTCCCTTTTTCATTAATCAGATAAACCTAAGGAGGAAGTAGATTGAGAGAAGTTACAGGGTCGGCTTTTCAGTTCAATGAACAGGAAATAATCGAAGTGGAATTATCTTCCGATGACATTATCGAAATGATTAACAGGCTGGAATTATTGGATATTGAAAATGAAAGTTTTAGTTGGGGATACAATGGTAATTCTACAGATAATCAAGTAGTTCTTATTTTTAGGAATACTGATTCCCCTTACAGGAAAACAGACTCCCGTCTTTAATGGGTGACATCATCAACAACGCAATCCGGCTCATTATTATAACCAGTTTATTTTTGATGGGAGTGTTCTTTTTTATTGAATGGATTTTATATTTTTTAGGTTGCTCGTTCATAAGGAAAGGAAAAGAAATTTATGAAGGATAAGTTTAGTCATTTAATTGGATTGGAAAATATAGCGAAGCGTATGGATTAATAAAAGAAATAGATCAAGAAGAATTTCTAGATGTGATTTTTGAACTAACATTTGACACAAACAGTATAGAATATTATGCTTTTATATCTAGTTTAATGGTTAATAATGAAGGATCATATTTTTATTGTAACGCTTCGCATCTGATGTGTTTACCTCTTTGCCATATTGATGGGGCTTACAATGTAGGACTGTTACCATGCGAAAAGAGCCATTGAACTATCCCCAGATAATATCTCTTTTAAAGAGCATTCTCTTTAGCCCTCTAATGACTTTGGACACTAAGAGTGTAAGTGGATTACACTACTAGTGATGGGGGATGAGAAAAATGAAAAGAAATCGGTACTCTCAGGAGTTTAAATTACAAGTCATAAAAGAGGCGCTGTCGTGAATATAACGAAGGTCAGTTTGGTGAAGTTTCTCTAGATTCTGTCAGCTCTTTAGAGGCCAAAACCCTAGCTCAAGAGAATGAACAACTTAAAAAGCTGCTCGGAGAGCAGGCTCTTAATGAACCCCATATGTCCAGACAATTATGCAACGGTTGAAGTTACAGATTGACGAAATTCTCGCGGCGACAGATATCCAAGCGCAGAGTGAGGTCTTTCATCATTGTAAAAGGCTATGTAATGATCAATGTCCTGTTTAGCTTCCAGGAATGATCCATATTCTTGGAGCCAAACCGTTTCCTCTTTTAGCGTACGAAACCAACGCTCAATGTAAGCATCAGCGTCAGGATTTTGTAACCCGTTCTTTCTTGCTTAATTCCAGCATCTTTCAGCGCTTTTACATAACGTCGGCTGGTCATTTGACAGCCGTTATCACTCCGTATGCTTAGCCCTTTGCCTTTTACCCCTTCAGGAAAACGGTAATTCAAAGATTGGTTTACAGCCATAAGAAGATCCTCGGTTCTGCAGAACCGAGAGAAAGAATAGCCTACGATTTCTCTGTCAAATGCATCGATCACCGCAAACAAATACCCCCAGCCATCTCTGCCACACCAGACTTTTGTCATATCTACTTGAAAATGCTCATTGGAGCGAGTGACGGGAATCTTTCCTGGTTGCTTTTTTCGTTTGGCTTCAAAACGCTTGGTCTTAACTAGTACATTCAACTCCTTCATCATTCGGTAAACACGTTTGCCATTAACCTGGAGTTGAAATCGCTTTTTTATCCATACTCGAATACGGCGATATCCATTCGTAGGAAACTCGCCACACAACTCTAAAATCTTTTGACGAAGCGATGCTTCGTCTGCCTTTTCTCGTTTCTTTGGTTTTTCTTTCTTAAGTAAGGCATATCCATAGGTACGGTTGATTTGAAGGGCATTTGTAATTTGTGGGACCGAATACCCTTCATCCACCAAGGTCCGTGCCAACTCTCTTAAACTTACCTTCGGCCCCAATTGGTCTTTTTTCTAAGGATCTCAATCTGCATTGCTTGTTCATCAAGCAATGCCTTGGCTTCTTTCAATTCTTTCTCTAATTCTTGTTCCCGCTTAGATGGACTTGTTGCCAGGGCTGAAAGCCCTCCTTGAAGAAACGCCTCTTTCCATTTGTAATACTGAGGTTGCAATATTCCATATTCTCTGCATACAGCAGAGATGTTAGCTCCAGATGCCATGCCAGCCAATACAATCTCCATCTTCTGTTCGGCCGTCCACTTTCTTCTCCCCATAAAAAACGCCCCTTTCGCCCCCTAATTATAACTTAGCTTTTGTCTGGGGTCTCAGGGGTTCAGTATAGGCTTTAGAACTAGCTATTTTGCGTGACCTAGTAAAAAAGAAAAACCCTCACTTGCTGAAAAAA
>NZ_JBHTBW010000079.1:0-7085 GCF_042665195.1 Laceyella putida | reverse complement strand
TAATGGGATTCGACAAAAAAAGCTTGTCGACCTGTCTGCAATCACAGACTTTGTCGACAAGCTGAATGATGCGAAATGTTTTTCGCATCATTTTCATACATATGTGTGAGAATGAGATAGAAACAGGCTTGTTTGGCTCATCAGCCGAGGGTCTGTCGGAAGGGAATCAATTAAAAACAATTACTGTGGAGGGAGTGAATCGGAGATGAATGGCCAGATCAATTATACCTTGAGCGATTTTCCTCCTTACCCTGATGAAACGGATGATACGGGAAGATTTAAGCGGGCCATTGAGGCGATGTTGCCAGGTGGCGTACTTCACGTTCCGGCTGGACAGTATTTGGTTAAAGAAATTGCAGTCACTAAACCGATTTCCCTCTGGTTTGCTGAGGGGGCCATCTTGGAAGCGACGGATGAGACAACGGCATTTTTATTCCAATTTGCGGGTGATGTCAGTGCGAGCGGTTATCCCTTGTTGAGAGAGGTGGTGCGGGGGGAGCGAACGCTTATCCTGCCACAGGCGCCTTGCGACATTCAAGCGGGTGATCTGATATGGCTTCGCGATGATTGCGCACGTGTGTCTGATGGACAGCAAGACCTCAATTGTGAAATGCATGAAGTGGTTGATGTCATCTATGAAGAACAGGAGTTGTTGGCTGAGGCGAAGTTTAAGGGTGAGGCCGATCGATGGATCAAGTGGGGTGAACGGGTTTCACCCGGTCTTTCGGTCGAGCATTCTTATGATCAAGTTGAACAGGCGCAGAAGCTTCACTTGCGTTCGGCTTCCCTGACAGGTGAAGCGATGGTTTGTTCCAACCCCGTCCCGGTTGAAGCAGGGCGAACGTATCAACTGGAAGTGTCCGCAAAGGTGGAGTGGCCGTCCCATGAAGGGCGTGGTTGCTGTTATGTGGCGTGGGAAGGGAAGAAAGGGGAACCGATTGCCCGTTCGGATGTGATTTCGTTTTCATATCAAGGATGGCAAATCTATTACGGTTGTAATTTGATTGCTCCATCCGGAGCCAGTAAAGCGAGAATATTCATTGGACTGCAAGCGGCCCAAACAGCGGTAGAGGGCACAGTGTGGGTGAAAAATGCCGCTTTCAAACAGACGTCAACCAAACTGGTTTTGAAAGATTTTGTTCGGCTGCCCAAACGAGTGGCCCGGGTGAATGTGAGGAAGATCACTCCGCTCCAATTTTGTCAGGTGATTAATTTCCGGTATCGCTTAAAACAAGGGGCGCATAAGGGCTTTGGCATATTGGCCCAGCAAGTCCGTTATTTTTATGTTAATGGTTTATATGCCGAACAGGGGGTGGAGTCCGCGATTCAGGTCCGGCGCAGTATGGATGTGATCATAGAGAATTTTACGATCATGCCACCGCAACGCGTCGGTTCGGGGCAGGGATACGGAGTGCAGTTTTACGGGGGGAATCTGGGGGTGATTGTGCGAAATGGTTGCACTTGGCGCACGCGTCATGCCGTGGATCTGGACAGCACATTTGATGCGTTGGTGGAGGGGGTAACCGATGTGGAAGGGAAAGGGGTTTCCTTTTTGCTTACCCATAATGGTTGGGGCGGAGATATGGTCTTTCGTCATTGTCGGGCCATTCGTTCCGGTTCGTCGGGATTCGTGGCCGAAACGCAGGGAGTGACCAACCCTTATACCCTGATGCACCCCAATATTCATATTGTTGACTGTTATTGGCAACGGGCATCCAGTGAAGGGGATGTGGTTTGCTACGGTTTTGGCATATGGCTGAAAGCTCCTGTTTCGGGAAGGGTGGAACGATTTACGGCCCAAGTGGGAACGGGACAGGGGTATGTCAAGGGGCATGATAATGGAGCGATTCGCTTATTGCCGGTCAGAAACCAACTGCGAGTGCATCATTTGGTGGCAAGGGGCGTGCGCCGCGGAATCATTATCGCCCATCCGCATGAAGTCAGTGAAACGGGGGCGCATCACTACATTTTTGTAAGCCAGGTTTGCCTTGAGCATTGTCGTTCCGCGGTTTACGTGAACGGTGGATGGGGCAAGCGGTTATTTATGAGCGATATGTTGTTGGATCGCATTGAAAAATACGTCATCGAGGGAAATGGGACTGGGGGATATCAAACGTTTGTAATGGAGCGGGTGTCCATTACCCGATCTCCGTCCGTTCGATTTTTTCAACATGTTTCATCTCCGAGAACCGGTTCGGCGTTCCGAGGTTGGATCAGAAAGATCTGGAGGGATTGGGTATCGAGGGGGAAAAAGCGCTAGCCTGCACTAAAAAAGAGCGGAACCACACTGTGCCCGCTCGCATGATGAACAACGTCACTTTCCATGAGGAACAAATGAAAAAAAGACGCTAACAAACATGATTATGAACGATTGGATCGCTGAACATACAACCATCGCGTGAAAACTTTCAATGGTGGAGTAGGTGGACCATCATCCGTCAAAGTAAGAGTGGTCCTTTCTATGGCAAAGGGATGCTCATGTCAGTGCATTTTTGTGGGGGCTTTCTGGAATGTATGTTTTATTTATTCAAACAAGTTTGTATCACAAACAAAAAATTAGATAAAATTCTTCATATACTATATAATAATAAGTGCAGTACATAAAACATCTAACAAAGAGGTGTCGGACTGTTGCAGAACTTTGTATTTCACAATCCAACCAAATTGATTTTCGGCAGAGGAACGTTGCCTGCTTTAAAAGAAGAGGTGCCAACCTATGGCACGAAAGTGCTTCTGGTTTATGGCGGGGGAAGCATTAAGCGCAATGGGATTTATGATGAAACGCTCAAATACCTGCAAGAAATCAATGCGCAAGTATTCGAGTTGTCCGGTGTTGAACCCAACCCCCGTTTATCGACGGTTCATAAAGGGGTAGAGATCTGCAAACGGGAACAGATCGATTTCTTATTGGCCGTTGGGGGCGGGAGCGTCATTGACGCAACCAAGGCGATCGCTGTTGGAGCCAAGTTTGATGGGGACGTTTGGGACGTGATCACGAAGAAAGCGCAAGCGACGGATGCGTTGCCATTTGGAACGGTTCTCACCCTCGCGGCGACGGGTTCCGAGATGAACAGCGGCTCGGTGATCACCAACTGGGAAACGCAAGAGAAATTGGGTTGGGGTACGCCGCTTGTATTCCCTCGTTTCTCCATCTTGGATCCCGTTCATACCTTTACGGTGCCACGCGACCAAACGGTATATGGTATTGTGGATATGATGTCGCATGCGTTGGAGCATTATTTCAGTTCGGCGCCGAATGTGCCGTATAATGAGCGCATGGTTGAAGGGCTCTTGGTGACGGTGATGGAAGCGGGGGCCAAGCTGGTGAAGGATCTGGAAAACTATGAGTTGCGTGAAACGATTCTCTTCTGCGGCACCATGGCGTTGAATGGTGTGTTGTCACAAGGGATGACTGGAGACTGGGGCACCCATGGGATCGAGCACGCGGTATCGGCGGTTTACGATATCCCGCATGGTGGCGGTTTGGCGATCATCTTCCCTAACTGGATTCGCTACAACTTGGATAAGGCGATGCCAAAGATGAAACAATTGGCCATCCGTGTCTTCCAAGTGGACCCTACCGGCAAAACGGATCGAGAGATCGCCGAGGAGGGGATCGATCGGCTGCGCGCCTATTGGAACAGCATTGGGGC
Organism: Laceyella putida; assembly: GCF_042665195.1. Classification (NCBI taxonomy): domain Bacteria; kingdom Bacillati; phylum Bacillota; class Bacilli; order Caryophanales; family Thermoactinomycetaceae; genus Laceyella; species Laceyella putida. Next base: position 3,432 of record NZ_JBHTBW010000079.1, on the reverse strand, counting down.
TCCCAGCCGCTTGGCGGATTATCAAATCGATGACAGCCGACTGGAACTGATGGCCGAAAAAGCAACACATGCGGGCACGGTTGGCCGTACCTTCCCAGTGGGAAAAGCGGATGTGTTGGAAATCTTGAAAATGAGCCTGTAAGGTTAGATCGAGGGATAATCCTTTCACAAAAGCGGATTATCCCTTTGTCTTATCTTCACTTTATCTCGGAGAGGATGGCGTTCAGTGAAAATCAGCAAACAGACAGCGCCGCACTACATTTGGGGAAGCCGCTGCGATGGTTGGCATCTGGTGCAACAGGAAAATTTGAGCATTATCCATGAACACATGCCACCTGGCACACAAGAAGTAAGGCATTACCACAGCCGGGCGCGGCAATTTTTCTTTGTCTTAACCGGAGTGGCGACAATGGAGGTGCAAGGGGAGTTGATCACTCTTTATCCGCATGAGGGAATAGAGATTCCTCCGCGGGTTTCACATCAAATGATCAATCGATCGTCGGAAGCGGTGGAGTTTTTGGTCATCTCCCAACCGACGACTCGTGGAGATCGGGTAGAATTCCCAGGTTTTAATCCCAAGAAATTTTAAATTGTAATGAGGTGAACATATTTGGCCAATAGTTTGAAGCAGCCATTCCATCTCAATGCGCAACAGATCAATGAATGGAAAGAGATGTATATTTCGTAGTGATAATTGAATAGTAATTGATTTTATTGTAGCGCACGAATGAATTTCTTTGGTATAATGCATTAATAGTTGCCTTCTCATCCATGTATAGTACGAAAATTTGGTCTATTACCCCCTGGATCAGATTGTAATCATGCGAACGAAGAAGTTTAACCATTTCTAGAACGAAATTAGTTGGTGACAAACATGGGTATACAAGATAAAGTATCACGAATTGTAAAACAAATTCCGCCATCGGGAATCCGACGTTTCTTTGATATTGCTAGCCAAAACCCCTCGGTGATTTCGTTGGGAGTAGGGGAACCCGATTTCTGCACCCCGCCCTCCATTATCAAGGTTGGGATCGATGCGCTGGAGCAGGGAATGACCAGTTATACCTCTAACCAAGGTTTGCCCGAGTTGACAAGGGAAATCGCTTCTTATTTGTTCAGACGTTTTTCTTTAAGATACCAGCCGAACGAGATATTGGTGACCAATGGTTCCAGTGAAGGAATTGATTTGTCTTTGCGCATGCTGATTAATCCGGGGGACGAAGTGTTAATTGTGGAGCCGAGTTATGTGCCTTATGGCCCTATTGTGCAACTATGCGGGGGAGTGCCTGTGCCTGTGCCCACGTCGCTCGATCATGATTTCAAGCTGACGGTGGAAGACCTCGAGCGGGCGATCACGCCACGGAGCAAAGTGTTGATCTTATGCTATCCCAACAACCCAACAGGCACGATTATGGAAAGGGAAGATTTGGAGCCGATTGCCCGTTTTGTTGAAGAACATGACGTTATCGTCATTTCAGATGAGATTTACGCTGAGTTAACTTACGGAAGGGAACATGTGTCGATCGCTTCTTTTCCCAATATAAAAGATCGTGTCATTCTGGTCAGCGGCTTTTCAAAAGCCTTCGCCATGACAGGTTGGCGCATCGGCTATGTGGCGGCAAACGATCCCTTATTGTCTGAAATGTTGAAGATTCATCAATACACGGCATTGTGTGCCCCCACGATAAGTCAGATAGCGGCCATAGAGGCTTTGAAGAGCGGCCTGTATCAGTGTCAGGCGATGGTAAGGCAGTATGATGAACGTCGGCAGCTGGCGATTGCTGCTTTTGCGGAGATGGGCTTGCCGTGCAATACCCCAGCGGGCGCTTTTTATGTCTTTCCCAGCGTGGCTGAATTGGGAATGGATGGGTATACATTTGCTGAAGAGCTGTTGCAAGAGGAAGAGGTTGCCGTTGTGCCCGGTTATGCTTTTGGGGAGACAGGCATTTATCATATTCGTTGTTCCTATGCGACATCAATTGAAAAATTAAGGGAAGCCTTCTGGCGGATGGCCCGATTTGTGAAGCGAAAGAAAAACGCATTGCAACCATTACAGCAGACATTGTAACGGGGGAAGGCAACAGGAACCATAGACTCCAAGATGGAGCCAAGGCTCTTTTATTCTGAAAAAAAAGAAGGAAGGAAGTATTTTCAATTATTGCCAAAAAGCCGAGGGAACCCATTCCCTCGGCTTTTTGGCTCGATCAAAAAAGTCGAAACTGTTCCGATGATTGAAACTCCACCATTTCGCGCAGTTCTTTGGTAATCGATTCAGTGCCCAGCTCTTTCCGGAACTCATCCATGATCGGTTCATAGTAGTAGAACAGGAATTGTTCATATTTCTCGTCAATTTCTGTCTCGGTCTCTTGGTCATGGCCTGGCATGGTGTGAGCCATATCATTGATGTAATCAAGCACGTCATTGGAGATGAACAGGAGATATTTGGGGACAATCTCACCTATCACTTGGGCGAATAAGGTGCGCACCCTGTCTGCGTATTTGGCGTCGCCTGAGAAATCATAGGCGAAGTACGCCATGTTAAGGTTATGCAAGATTTGGGCGATTTGCGTATAAGCTTCCATTTTCTGATCATAAATACGGCTATGTGCAAAGGACCGTTGCCCTAGCATTTGTGAGCGGCGGTTGGAGTAGACAGTGATCCCCAATGTAATAAAAGCCACGATGCCCGTGATGATGGCGGCGTTTTCCTCCGCTTGCAGACCGGGCATTCCCGCCCAAAACTTGACCCCGACATAGGCGAGCCAGACCAAGCCGGCAATCCCCAACAAGACGATCGCCCATTTCCAGCCCTCTCGCTGGATGCGCAACATCATCTGATTCCATATGCCGCCCATCCGTTTCCGGCGCTTCAGTTGCTTGACCAGTTTCGCTTTGATCCGTTGCTGTTTGGCAGGATCCAATTCATGGTATTTTTCACTAAGCTGTTTATAGCGGACATGTAATAGACTCACTCTCTCACCTCCGAACAGAATTCTATTATAATGCATAAATGGTTGTTTTATATATGCATTTTTGCATTGGTCGCATGGAATGGGTGAGAGAATGCCTGCTTCAATAATTTCCTGGGATACCAAAGAAGAAAGCCATTCAGTTTTTCAGTGACCCTTTTCCGTTAAAAAACGGCCCGCGCTAGGGCATCATCGTGCCACCTCTTTGTAAACTTCTCTGAGTCGGTCTTCCGACCAATGGGTTTCACAGTGCAAAGTTGATCAGTTGATGAATCGATCTGCGAATGGTCAAATCAGGCGATGAAGCTAGATTTAAATAAGCTTTTTTTTACGATTTCATGGGAAATCCCCGAAAGCCACCATGATTACCAAAGGAGCATAGACCACAACACGTGGTCTCAGCTTGTCGACAAAGTCTGTGATTGCAGACAGGTCGACAAGCTTTTTTTGTCGAATCCCATTA
>NZ_JBHTBW010000078.1:0-2922 GCF_042665195.1 Laceyella putida | reverse complement strand
TATTAGGCACGCCGCCAGCGTTCATCCTGAGCCAGGATCAAACTCTCCGTTAAAGGTCTTGGCGCTAAGCGCCAGACTTGAGGTTTGAGTCTATGCTCATTGTAACACCGAAGTGTCACATTGAATTGACAGGTCACGTTCACTCTTTAGTTTTCAAGGAACACTTTATTTCTTCTTTTGCAGTGCCGCTCTCTCATAGCGACGAATAATATCTTAACATCTAATCATTTGTTCGTCAACAACTTTTTTGTTGTTTTTTATCACATCTTGCGGAAACGTGTCGCAAGCGCGACAGAGAGTAATATATCACGGCACCGCAATATAGTCAACTGTTTTTTTCAAATCAATAGGGCCACATGTTCCAAATCTACATGAGAACAACTCAAGTCGCCTCACTCCATCTTCTATAATCAACCAGGCCCCTAAGAAAAGAACTAGGAGCCTGGTTGAAGTAAGCGAAACCTTTCCATATCTTCATGGCCATCAGACGCGTTCATCTCACGCACACATGCGGCATGCGCATAAAACAAACGCATTCTTCAAGGATTCCATTGTTCAACTGGGCAAAACCGGTTTGTTCACGCTTCCCTACATTTAAAATAAACGGTGAGGCATGATGGCCGGCACTTCACACCTGCTTTCCAATAGGTGCGGTTGTTGCTTTTCCGCTGAATCATAGAATGCATACATCGCATCTAAAATGTGATAAGCCAGATCGCCATTGGCCCGATGCGGACGGTCTTCCAAAATAGCCAATGCCATCTCCGCCACGCCTATTCCCCGGGAGTTATCTGTGTAGGCGCGCTTAATCTCCACTTCTGCCCATTCTTCATTTCCCACGCGCTTGATCAATACTGGACCGCCAAAAGTATTGGGATCAGGCACGCGAATCGTTCCTTCCGTTCCATAAATCTCGATGTTGGGCAAATGATGTCCACCCTTCACATCAAAGCTGAAAATCACGGTGCCCAGCGTACCATTGGCAAATTCCAAAATGCCGGTGACATGCGTGGGGGTGTTCACTTTGATCGTTTCGCCAGTCACCCGTGCTTTCCGCTCAGGAAAACTGATCTTGGTTTGGGCCATGATTTGTTTGATCGGTCCAAGCAAGGTTACCAACGCGGTCAAATAGTAAGGTCCCATATCAAACAATGGACCCGCCCCAGGTTGGAAGAAAAAATGCGGATTTGGATGCCAAGCATCCGGTCCGCCATAGAGCATATTGCCCGTGGCCGCGATCGGAGTGCCAATGTCGCCATCTTCAATCAACTGGCGACAGGTTTGGATGCCGCCGCCCAAAAACGTTTCCGGTGCACAGGCCACACGCAACCCTTTTTGCTTCGCCGATTCAAGGATTTTTCGGCCTTCTTCACGCGTAGCGGCCAATGGCTTTTCCACGTACACATGCTTACCCGCTTCCAAAGCGCGCAAACAGATTTGACCATGCGCCGCAGGAATCGTTAAGTTCACCACAATATCAATGTCTGGATCGCTCAACAACTCATCCACCGTGCAGACCTTGGGTATATGAAATTCTTCAGCGCGTTTCTGCGCGGTTTCCATTACCAAATCCGCACATGCAACCAGCTCAAGATGAGGATATTCTTTGATGTTTTGCATGTAAATCCCGCTAATCACGCCACAGCCAATGATGCCCACTTTACATTTTTTCATCTCGATCCACCCTTATTCTTGAAATGGCCATTCCGATTGCTTCCGTGCACGTCAAATTTTTTTCAAATAGTCTAAACTGGTTTTCGCGGCTTCCAACGGATCGATGGTAAAGTATTCCTGTTCAACGATAAACCAGTTTAACCCCAGCTTGTTGCCCGCTTCTTTAATTGGGGCCATATCGATTTCACCTGAGCCCACTTCCGTGCTGTACTTTTTGTTTCCATCCGTTTTCAGATCTTTTATATGCAAGGCACCCAATGCGTCGCCATAGCGGGAGATCAGTGCAACCGGATCCCATCCGGCATAATAAGCCCAATACACATCCAATTCCATCTTCACCAAATTGAAATCGGTTTCGTCAAACAAAATTTCAAAGCCAGTCTTGTCACCAAAAGAAGCAAATTCAAAGTCATGATTATGATAAGCGAATTGAAAACCCGCTTTCCGACACGCTTCACCGATTTTGTTGAATTCTTCCGCTGTGCGCTTATACGCGTCAACCGTTTGCCGTTTTTCTTCGGGCAACCAAGGACAGACAACAAAACGATTGCCAATTTCCTCTTGGTAAGCGAGGGTTGCTTCCAATTGATCTTCTTGAAGCAAATCCAATGGAATATGGCTTCCGACTACCTGCAACTTACTCTCCGCCAATACTTCTTTCACTACCTTGGCGGGAGTGTCGTAATAACCGGCAAATTCGACACCATCATAACCCATTTCTCCCACCTTGCGCAGGGTGCCAAGGAAATCATCTTTTGTTAAGCTGTTTAAAGACCACAATTGTAGCGCGATGAAGCTCATCCACATTACCCCCTTGATAATTGAAAGCGCTTTACAATCTAACTATAAACAAAAGAGCAAACATTTTTAATATAAAAACTGCACGATTTTTCAGTAATAATTATTCATATCAACTTAAAGTATCGATGAAAAGCATTTATAAATCAAATGAAGACCATACTAAAAAAGCGATCAATCCAAAGATTGATCGCTTTGCGCTAGTAGCGGCGGAGGGCCTCGAACCCCCGACCTTACGGGTATGAACCGTACGCTCTAGCCAACTGAGCTACGCCGCCTTAAATTGGTTGCGGGGACAGGATTTGAACCTGCGACCTTCGGGTTATGAGCCCGACGAGCTACCGGACTGCTCCACCCCGCGTCGCTCCTATCATCAGATAGGAGATGCCTAGCAACGACCTACTCTCCCGGGGCTTAGGCCCAAGTACCATCGGCGCTGGAGGGCTTAAC
>NZ_JBHTBW010000077.1:0-9727 GCF_042665195.1 Laceyella putida | reverse complement strand
TGCCATTACCTTGATTTCCTTGATCATGTGGCTCAATTAATCATTCACCAGACACGCCCTAGAAGGTCTCTTTTTCATTTTATTTTACCTCAAAACCGCCGTACAACCTTACTCATCCTCCTTATTCTGATTCAGCAATTTAGCTGATTCCAAAATCAGATCCCGTAACTCTTTTAAATCCTTTTCACCCACTCCAGACGACTGCCCAAGTTGTTTCAGTTGATTCAACAAATGAATAATCATCGGGTCCGTTAGTACGCTCATCTCAATTTCCTCCGTTTTGAATGCCCCATAGGGGCTTGATTAATGAACGATCTCCTTGGAATTGAATATATAGGTCAACTTTCGTTACTCATCGTCATACACGATTTCATTGATGCTATCCATCACATTTTTTGCAAAGCAGTAGGCCGCCAAGTCCACTTCGTTCAGACCATGTTCTTTGATCGTATGGTAGTAAAGACGTTGAACATGATCATAAAAAAACGCGATTCGTCATGATATCCTCCTTAATGTGGTACATTGCCTTTATCTCGTTTTTTTCCAAGCCCCCGGGTGTACCAGCCCAAGGGGCTCATTTCATCTATCCGATTATCAATTCTGTGCCATCTCTTTTTGAATCATCTTGTCAAAATCTTCAGTACCAGATCCTTGGCTCATTCCACCATTCATTCCGGGAAATCTTCTGGAAAAAAACCCATTGGAATCCAAGCAGGTGCATCTTACGCAATCTAATATACAAAAAACTCATATAATGAAAATTGACATACAAGATTCTTGTATGATATATTGAGATCAGAAAGTACAATAAAGTTGTACTCTTATCAAACTGATATACAAAAATTTTGTTCAGAGAAGAAAGAAGGGATTGGTTAAAGGGATGGCCTCAAAAACAGGAACCATTTTGGGGGTTCTGAAAGGCATTATTTTCATTTTTGTCTTATGCCAGTTAATTGGGCGAGGTGATAAATAGTGTTTTGGACTTGGATCATGTTGGTTGCGTCTATGATCTTGTTCTATATCAAGCACAAACATAGGAATGCATCACCTGAACTTTATGGATTGATCGCGATTATGTTTTTTGTCATGGTATTAGACATTTCTCGTCCCATGATCATCTTTTTCGGAACAGTCGCAATCTTCGTTCCGTTCCTTATCGTTCGTCAAAGCGATGCCAAGATGAGAAATGAAAAATAAAGAGAAGAAGACGAGAGAAAAACAAAATCTGCAACGAATTTACCACACTGTCAATTGAGCAAAAGTCGTTGATATCAATAAATTCAAAACTGGTGCAAGGGGTATGTTATTACGCGACCCCATAATATCACCCGTAATAACATACCCGGAAAGGAGCGCGAATGGGAAATCAAATTGTTAAAAGCTACGAGAGTTTGTCTGGCGGAGAAATATGGGCATTAGGCGTTGCGATTACATGCTTTATTGTTTCAATCTTTACGCTCATTATCATGGCGAAAACCGCTAAAGGCGGACAAAGTGCCTTAGGTCCACTCAAAACCCTTGCGTTCAATGTGGCTTACATGACTATTATCCCCGGCGTGGTGACTGGATGCATTTATTTGGGGGCTGCCTTGAACGGGGTTATTAAAGAAGCTGGAAAAGATCTTGGTGCAAAGATTGAGCAAGAAGATATTAGCCTGGACTGAGGTGGTTATCTGTGGAACCGGGCGGATTTGCTAAATTCATCTTGTTGCTGATGGAATACGATAAGGCTTTGCTACCTACGCTCTCAACTTTGATCGGTTGCTGGATCGGAATAAAAGAGACCAAGAACGGAAGCGCAAAGCAACTGCCTATTTATATCGGCGCAGTTGCTTGCGCAACTACGATTTATTTCTTTGTGAGTTATGCTGTTACCGCTAGCAATCCGGAAATGAGCGAGCAGGTTATGAAACAACTGATCACCATTGCAGGAGGTGGGAGCAAATGATATATGTCGCCTTGGCAATTATCGCAGTTTCTGCTGCCTTGCCGGTGGGATATTACTTCTTGCTTAAGAAGAAAATGAAGCAACAAAATCCGGCACCGAAAAGAGAATACGATCTGTCCGACTACGAATAAGGCTGACATTTGTTAGCCTTTATTTTTTGAAAGGAGATGAAATGCTTGCAGATCAAGTATGTTAAATCAAAAACCTTTAAATTGGTTCCCTATGTTCCGATTGTACAAAAAGGATCTAAGCAGGAAGTGACCGAGGAGAAAAACCAAGTAAAAAACATCGTTAAGCTGATCGGCAACATGAACAAAGAATATGATCCAGAAGGCCAGGTAAATGATGATGTTTATGTTGAGTCACCGCACTTGAGTTTCAAGGTTTTCAAACATGGTGGGAAAATCCATCAATATATCAGTATACCCGCAAAGTTAGAAATGCCAGCGTCAGAAGATATGCAAAAGGACATCGGCAGTCACAAGCTGATCGAAGATGTATTGAAGCTGCCGGATGGGAAACCACACATCTTCGCATTAGCGGGATATCATCATTTGGCGATGGAAAGTCAACGGGAGACGCCGCTTATGCTTGAACCCATTTTCCAATTGATAAAAAAAGATGAGACTTTCCTATATTCAGTAACAGCGAAAGAAGCAGCCAACCATGATGAAACCAAAAAGGCATTACGAGACCGTTTTTATGGAATTGATACTTGGTGGAAAAAGACCCGCCAAGTAGTGAAAAAGCAGTGGGCTAAAGCCTATGACATGGTTGAAAGTGATCGAACGAAAGAGGTCATGGATGTTGTCGAGGGAACCTTTATTTTAGGTAGTCAGTTGTATGATTCGATATCAGGATTATGGGTGAAAAAAGAAGAGTTCGATCCAGCGCAATATCCACAAACTGAAGCAAAGTTGAAGGAAGTATTGGATACCAAATTTCATTATGTGGAGGTTTTGTTTTTCATCTGGACCGAGGATCCCGACAAAGTGACCATGATCAAAAATAAGATCATGAAGCAAGCGGAAAAGATCAAAGGTGAAAATGAAATCAAGCTTATTGAGATACAACCCGATATGGAACGGGTGGCCAAAGGACATCTAAGTCCAGAAACGTCACGCCTTTGTCTGACTCGACGGGAAATGGATAAACTCTTCCCGATCAAGAAGACATCAGAGATCACCAAGGATTATTTTCATGAAGTTGAACAGAAATCTCCGCCGCCGCCCATCATGTATAACTGCTATGAGTTGGGTGTTGTGACAATGGGAACGGATTTGTCCAACGATCAGATCCTTGCCTATCCGAAGGCAGATAATGAAGATTACCTGGACGATCGAGGGATGCCAACCTTTATCTCGGGAAAAAAAGGTTCAGGCAAAACAAAGCTTCTGATTAAACAGGTCGCAGATACTTTTTGTACCAATTATCAGGATTTGGAGAGATGGAAAAAAGAATCCCGTTCAGCTTTTGTCATCGATGTGATTGATGGAGAAATGATCACAGAAATATACAATCTTGTGCCGGATGAGCTGAAACATCGAGTTGTCATTTTAAATCATGCGGACCTTGAAAACCCTATCCCCATCACATCACATGACTTGATTCATCTCAAAAAAGTGGATGGTATTGAATCTGAAATTGCCAATATAGAAACCGAAATCATAATGGACAGTTTAAAGGATAAAACAAACACAATCGCGATTGAACGTTTTTTCAAAATGGCTTTGCAACTCTCCTATTTGGTAGGAGACGGGAATGTCCTAGATGCAATGAGGATTTTGCAAAAAAGTAACTACCGTAATCAACTGGTCAAAAAGATCAATGAGGATGAATACCCGTTATTGATCGAAGAAATTGAATTTTTTGAGGAAGAGGCCGACATCGAAACCATCAATAATCGGTTATCCCGCATTAAAGCTGTTCCGCCTTGGATCGATTGTTTATCTCAACCGCCTGTTGATGGAATGGACTTTTGGCGATGGATAAACGGAGACGAAAATGGTGCATACCTGGTTCTTATCTACATCCCAAAGCGTATGAATGAAAACTTTCGATACTTTTTGTTTGCACACTACTTTGTGAAACTGTGGAAAATGGTCGAGGCTCGGGAAATCATCAGCAAAAGCAAACGAAAAGAATGCCTGGTCGTAATCGACGAGCTGCACCAGTTGAAAAAGTTCCGTCTTGTTGCACCCGTCATAGAAGCGATTTGTAAGGAAGCGAGGAAGTATCGGGCGCGTTATCTCTTTACGATGCACGGATGGAGCTCAGTTAGTAAAGAAACGCAAGATGTCATAAAGGACGCTGATCCGAACCTAATCATGCTGAAAGGCGGAGAGGATATGTTCTCTAGCCTTGCAAACAAATTCAAACCATTTGACTTAAGTGACTTCAATGCGCTGCCTAAGTATACTGGCTTGTTTAAGCTACAGGTAAACAAGTCAGAGCATACTTTTTTAGCCAAACTCCCACAACCAGAGATCAGATTTCACAGTAGCTACACAACAGAAGAACTAAAGGCAATGCCCAATAAATATGGAAGATCAAAAATCGAAGTGAGAAAAATGATCAGAGAAAAGACTGGTAAAGGAGGAACATCGCCATGCAACAACCAAACGCAAATGAAAAAGCCGGCAAGCGCAACAGAAGCGTTCGGAAGCTTTACCGGCGCGCGCGGATACCAAAAGAGTCCCGTGACCTAGACTATATCTTGTCAAATAAAGGTCAGCTGACCGAACGTCAAGCAACCCTGCTCAACCTTTTGGCTGAGCGGGGTTACATGACAATCGATCACATCTTACACCTTATGCCGGAACTGGCTGACAACAAGAACAGCACATTGTCCGCCACCAGGCTAATCAATAAATTGGTTAAGTATTATCTTGTGGATCGGGCGTCGTATCAATATGTCACACAATGGGACGGGACAGAAAAGAGAACAACTGTGATTGCCCTGGGCGAAATAGGTAGTCAGGCAGTTAGTTTTTACCGCCATCGTACAAGAATTCGTTATGAAAATGGGAAGCCGATCCTCAGCCGGAAAGCCCACCATATTTTGCAAGTGAATCATATGGAGATTGTATTCCGTGAAGTGATTGCAGAAATGGGTTTTGAACTGGTGAAAGACGATAAAGGGAAAGATGTATGGCTGTGTGAGTGTGGAAATCGCGTGATAGGTCCAGATGCAGATTTAAATCCAGATGCGTATACAGCGATTCGAGATAGCAAGACAGGCAAGATTTATCATTTACTTTTTGAATACGACACTGGTGAAGAAGATCGGAACTACAAAAACCACTTCCCAACATTGACCGCGACATTCGATAAATATGTTGCTTTGAAAAAGTCGGATGAATGGTATGAGAAACCAGCGGTGCAGATTGTTGAAAATCCGTTCCCTCTTTTTTTCTTTGTGACAGAAGAAAAAAAGCGGTTCCCAAAAGTCCGATATCTTTTGAATGAAAGAGGTTTGGATTTTGCGGCATGTTTACGCCATGAGTTTGCTGATGAATTGCGGATGGTTTTATCAAAATTAAGGAGTGGTGAGCATGTCACGGGATAATCGTCGGACTTTCTGGGATTATCTTAATTGGGAGATTCGTAATATTAAGCAGATCGGGATCACCGTCAATAACAAGAAGTTTCTAAAGCAAAAGCATGCGAAGCTGGAAAGTGAATCACTGGCCAGTATAGACGACTTCTTATTCAAACAAATAAACGTGTTGAAGTTGGTTTATTATGAATGCCCGGAACCGCTTGAACAGCCAGATTTAACCCATGATCAAGTCGATAAGTTGCGCAGTCAGATTGTCGCAAATAAACGTTCAAAAAAAGAGCGACGAACTGAGATCCGCTACTACTTCACGGGCACAAAAGAAGACAATATCTTGAGTTATGACGCGATTTTGCACATTGATATCTATGTTCCGGAGGAAATCATTTGGGTTAACATTTTCAAGAAAAGTTTTTTAGGAGAGAGGAGGGAGAAAGGGCATCGAGGCCATTTGATCGCCCAGGAGATCATTGATCGGATGTCGTTGTCAGGGTTTAAACACATTGGCCGGCCGGACTTCAATTGGGCCGAGATGGATGCCACTAGGGATGGAATGGCCAAGGTGTCTATGACGGCGAAAATCGATATCATGAAATAGAGCTTGGAATGTCGGTGCTTGAGCCCAGCACCGGAGTTGGACACATTGCAGATCAACTGGCCAAAACCGGCGCAAAAGTAGATGTGATCGAAAACAATCACCAGTTGCCCGAGTTGCTCATTGAGAAAGGCCATAGGTAGCGAAGCAAATTGGTTTCATATCCCTAATAAATGGAAAAATGACTTGAGAACTGCATGGGAACTCAAGTCATTTCGTGTTTATATAGGAAACTCAGGAAAATCCGATTTCTAGAACTCGCTTATACCGGTCAAGCCCCGCCTATAAAAAAAGGGTGGGGTTTAATTTACGTGAGAACTGAACCTACAAAAGCAGTCAAAATACGCTAAAGGAAACAACAAGCTTATTAACGAAAAAGTGGGAAATTGGTTTGGAGGGAATACTATGACTAAAGAAGAACGTTCTTCAGAGCAAGCATCTGCCTGCTCTATGAATAGATTTTATTCAAAAAGTTTAGGGAAATACTTTTTAGCAGCTTCCTCATCCATCATAAATGTACTACCTACATTTGCAAGTTTTCTTTTCTTCTCTTCTTTTAATCGCTGTTTATATTGTCGTTCCCATTCCGCTAACCTCCAGATTTCAAGGGAATACCTAAACCGACAACTCAAGCAGTTGGAGGAAAAGGGTATATCCGAAAAACAAAAAAACACTCACACCAAACCAAGTGGGTGACACTTCAATAGAGGCTCTTTTATCGGAGACCTCTATTTTCTTTCATATCCTAAGTCCTCTATATCTTGATCGATATGATAAAGCCTTAGCTCGGATTGAATTTCTTTAATGGGGATCATCGTTTCACTCAATAATTTCTGAACTTCATCTTCCAATATATAACCACACTCTGGATCATCTATTTCAATAAGGAGACTGATATGCACACATTCAACACTATAATCGATTAGCTTCTCATATAGCTTTTGAGAAGAGATGGCCGCTCGATTATTGATCAAATCACTTATCTCTATGAGTTCCTCTTTGATTTCTTCCAAGGTTTGAGACGGACTTTTTTTAAAATCTTTCGTATCGGCCACCCCAAAACAATATGAATTAGTTAATCCAACGATACGTGTTAGTTTAGAAAGAAGAAGGATATAAAACCCTAACCGTTCCTTAAACACCAAGTCCCTCAATGTACTTCTTGCCTGCTGTTGTTGGATCTCCAATTGCTTCGCCATTAATTGCTGTGTTCTAAGATTGAACCATATTGTAACACCAATTGTTAAACCAATAGTAATAAACCCAATGATCGTATTCACAAACGCGGCATCGACTTCCGGACTTGTTTTCTGATGTGGCCAGAATCCGTTCCAGAGCCCATTGATCAGCCACTTAAGACCAACCGGTACTCCGACTAACAAAGCAAAGGCCACCACAAGGCTCAGCATTACGTATTTTCTATTCTTCTTTAACCAAGCTCGCATCCGATTGCCCCTTTCTTTTTCGCCACTATATTACCCCTTTTAATAGAATTGAGCACCTTATATATTTCGCTTGTCTCAAAAAGGTGTTCTAATCGTTATTAAGGACAGAAAATTAACTTGGAAAAAAGCAAAGAAAATAAAAAAAGACTTCCTTTAACATGGAAGCCTCAAATTTGTTATTCTAGTTTGTTTGATACTTCTTGTATCTCTTCCGTAATGAACGTCTTGGTTTCAGCATCCCATTGTATTGGACACCCCACAGTATAATTTATGGGATTTAATCCTCTATCAACGTTAATCCCTGTAACAAGAACTCTGTTTTGTGTATACTCAAAATTCAAATCACAACTCAATACTTGTCCACCTGTCAAAGTAACATCTAGATTAAGACGCGCATTGTTTCCTTTCATATTCTCTAACAATTTCCGTAAAGAAATAATCCGAGTTATACTTTTCCCTGCTGATAATAATTGTTCATGATTATAATCTAATAATTCAAAGCCAATTTGTTTATTCTGAAAATCTAAATTAATTCCTCTAATCGTTAGCGAAATCCCCTTCATATTAGTAAGTATAATGAACAAATCATAACGTTTACGACGAAAAAAGAAATTAACTTCTAACTCCGGCTTTTTTGCATCCTCCGCTTCCCTCTTCGCTTCTTCTCTTTCCTGTTTCCACCGTTCACGTTCTTCATCCGCCTGTCGGCGTGTTTCTTTGATCTGCTGAAGTGCAATCCGTGCAGTCCATAATGTGGCTAGGGCCCCGATCATCTGTCCAATGGCTGCCCACATATTCCAATCAGACCACTTTACTTGAGATAACCAATGAATGATGGCTTGTTTCATATCTGTATCCCCTTTTACTCAACATTGTGTTCTAACATATCTAATATTCGTTCAAATCTATTCAAAACAGTCTCTATATCTAAATTCCAACCTAACTTAATTAATCGAATAACCGTATTTGGAGGCGTATCCTTATCATATAACTTCCATAAAAACAACTTAATTTTTCTATGTAAAGTACCACATACCGATATTTTAATATATAAATCGATTAACTCTCTCAATTCTATAACATTACACTTATACGTTGCTTTAGCTAACCGAATTTGTTCTGTATTTGTCCAATCCGTAATCTCAAATGATTCAAAGGGCAAAACATGTTGGTCTTTATAAACAACTTCTCCCTCGGAATGTACCAAGTTCATACTATTGAGTAAGTTTAAATACTCTCGATGGATTGATTCAATAAGCTTTATATTTTCTTCATCTTTAGGAAATTCGTATCGTTCAATATCTGCCATTATAAAAGGAGCACCAACAATCTTGGCCCAAATGGTTCGATGGTTCCCATCATTACAGACAAAATATATATCATGGTCAACAAAATGAAATAGACTTACTTTGTATTTTTCATCTATAAATGTATTACGAAATTCTTCTAATCCCTTTTTCTTAAGAGAAGATAATAGTGACTCCATGCGAGAGTCAACTAAATCACCTTTTCTCAAAATAAAATGATCCCACCATGAAAAGCCTGGACTACAACGTGTAATACCTTTAATTTTCTCTAATGGAACAAGCATTGTTTCTTTTGTGAGAATTCCATTATGATATTTCCAAAAAAGCGGTTCATGATTTTTAACCTTTATCTCTTTCATTTGCAGAATATGTTCCTTCGATACCCCTTGCTCGATCAACAACGCTTCATGATCCATTTCATAAAATCTTACTCTTTCCATCTTTTATTCCCCCATCCTGCCTTTACTTTCACTACTGGCACCTCTTGCCAAAGGTATTCAGGATTTAATTCCCATTATTCAAAAATAAGCAGACAATATTATTCCAATTGCTATTAAAACAAGTCCAGACACGGCTAGCCAAAATGCGTACTTCGAACTTTTTTCCTTGTCTTCTTTCGGTCGATTTAGTTCAATCATTGCATCTACATAGTTACCATCTCTATTACCCAATTCAACTTTTGCCACAATTAAAAGCAAGCCTCCAACAATAAAGAGTATCGTTGATAGGGTATTCATATGAACTCCTCCCGCTCTTGGTTATGGTCGATCTAGATTTTATCATATAACCAAAAAGAGCCCACCACTTGGAGACTGATGCAGAACGATTACTAAATATGATCATTCTACAGTTTCTGGAATCAAAACGGCTCAT
>NZ_JBHTBW010000076.1:0-2841 GCF_042665195.1 Laceyella putida | reverse complement strand
ACGTCACCGCGGCTGTCAAACTGGTAGTAGTAGTTGGTGCCGTTGTAATTCAAGCCCAGCAGTCTGCCGCCGTCGTCTTTGTAGAAGTGCATGACCGATTCAGTTGCGCCTTCCACTTCTTTGGCCATGGTGAAAATCTCGTCGTTGCTGTCGCGCTGGAATTCATAGCGGACATTGCCGACGGTCTTGGCGGTGCGGTTGCCGTCCGGATCGTACTCATAGGTGACGGTTTTCTGCACTTGGCCATTGACGGTTTTGCTGTAGGAAACGAGCTGGTCTTCGCAGTTGTAGCGGTACTCCACGTCGGTTTGGGTGGTGCCCTCGGTGGTGCTCGCTTTGGTCAAGGTGCCTTCATCGTTGAAGGTGTAGTTGGTCGTGCGCAGCAAGGCCCCCGTCGATTCGTTGTATTCCTTGCGGGTGGCGATGCGGTTGCCGGACGCGTAGGTGAGCTCTTCTTTGGTTTACAGGTTCTCCACCTTGGTCACGTTGCCGTTGCCGTCTTGCGTGTATTTCAGTTTCTTGCCGTACGCTTCCACCGTTTCCAGGTAACCGGCCTAGGTGTAGGTGTATTTCTTCTTCAACGCGCCTTTGTCGGTCACTTGCGCCACTTGCTCGGCGTCGGTGTGTAGCCCAGATCCACCACCGTGGCGCCACCGTTGTTGGTCGCTTTCATCGTCACCACTTTCTCACCGTTGAAGGTCAGATTGGTGGTGACGCCCGGTGCGGTGACGCGTTGCAGGTTTTGATCCTTGTCGTATTGGTACTTGAGGAGGAACTTTTATTATGATTTTGTTTAATCCATGTCTATGTAAAGGCGAAGATGAGGAAATAGACCGTCCTTAGATAAATGAAAAACAAATAACCATTTTCCCTAAGTAGTCTGATCTCAAGGGAAAATGGTTATTATTATTTTCCTTACCTGTTTCGCCTATTTTCAATATTATACAAACCAACACCAGTGGTATCCTTTTAACTTTGATAATGAAAATAAGCTTAATTCCTTAAAAGTCTTCTTCATCCTCATCTGATTCTAGAATTTTATTTAGCATAAAGGAATAAAAGTGATCATAACGATCTTGTAACGACAGATCCAACCGGAACCATAATACTACAGGACATTCACCGTTCACCATATTAAATGTATCCAGACAATAACAATAGTCATCTTCTTCCATTAAGATCACTACATAACCTTCAGGTAAACCTTCTTTTTTTTGCATTCTATTGTACTTTAATTTGCATAAACCATTACATAAAAAATACCCCAAAGAGAAAATTCTCTCTGGGATAATATTTCTTTTTTCATATTGTTATTATAACTATCTTTTAATACCTATGCTAGACTGTTGAGACCAAATCTCTTTGGATTGAAACACCAGATCATGAGCTACTTCGGCTCCTGATACAAACGCAGCCCATCTAAGTTCTTGACAAGCAATAACTGGTTCCCCACTAGTGTCGATCCACAAGAATAAAGTCTGGTCATCAACGATTGTCAGATCCCACCATTTCCAATTTCTACACTCCGGATCAAAACAAAACAACCATTCTTGTACATCCCAATCATCTTCATCGTAATATATTTCGTAGTAACGATTCCGACCTTTCTTTATATCATCGGCTAGGTCAACACCATGTTCATGATATTGATCCGTCACAACTCTAAACCAATGGGGTACGTTGGAACTATCCAACTCTTCCTTATTGAAATCTTCTCTGTAAGACAATTCTACCCCAGCAAAAATTACATCTCTTAGTCTCTTAGCATATAAACTAAGATCACCAAATGGTTTTAATTCCAAAACTGCTAGACTAAACCTAGGGGGTTCAGTTGGACCTTCCATTAATCGCTGGATCTCGTCCATTTGATTGAACATCATCTTTCCTCCATCAATTTTTTATAATCCTTCCAGAACCCGGAATGATATTACTCATAAATTCGTCTAGCATATTAGTTGGTATTCCAATTAATCCAGGCGATTTACTTGGGTCTGAAATTTCCGGGCTAGTTCTAAATAGCCTTTTCCATTCACTTTTAGAACCTTTAAATCCTTTTGGTTTACGTTGAGGTAGGGCTGCATCAAGAATTCCTCGCACATAAGAAGTTGGCATATCAAATGCAACAATATGCCCTCCCGATCCTCTAAAAGTTCTAGAATGAGAAATATCTCCACTCATATTTAAATAAAGTTTACCATCACCTTTAAGTGATACATTTCCGGCCTCATCAACAGATAACCGTAAACTATCCGGGTGATCCTGCTTCCGATAAATAGTAGTGGTAGAGCCACACATATTATGCGTAAAAATACCTAAATTAGATACATAATACGTGTGAAATTTATCAACGCTGAAATTGTAAACAATAGTCTTCTTAATAATACGTTCTACTTTGTCTAAAACAACTGCCCTACCGTCTGCATCTTCTAGCTGATCGCCGGCTTTGAGATCTTTGGCCTTAACCCATCCTCTCCCTTTTACCCAGAATGGATGTTCATCGGTAGTTTCGATAACCGTTTTTCCGATGTAAAGCTTGTAGATCTCCTTGACTTTCCGTTCATATAACCATTGAACTGTTTTATAATCCTGTTTACCCGTCTTTTCATCCTTGGCTAGGACTTTATCTCCAATGCGGATATCCTGAATTTTTTTCTGGCCTTTGTCTGTAAGAACTTTCGTGTTCAACGTAAAGCAGTTACATTTCCGCTTCGGACTCGGCTTCGACTTCGACCCGCCCCTGAGCTTCTGCTTGGCCTTGGCGGCGGTTCGCTTAGCCGTGGCCTTGGCCTTTTTGTACGTTCGTTTGACCTTGCCTTTGGCCACCCTCACCCGTTTCTTGGT
>NZ_JBHTBW010000075.1:0-2428 GCF_042665195.1 Laceyella putida | reverse complement strand
TTTAGTTGAAAAAGGGTGAAAAAGCGAGCTTAAGATACACTCTGTCCAAAATTAAGGGGTTAATCGGATGTTATTAAAAGAGGTGCAGGGAATTTTAGAATTAGGTGATTTAACAAAAAAAGAGTTGGAACTAGAACGATTAGATTTTGATTTTGTTTTAGGTAGAATTAATATAGAAGAAGTTACATCAATAATAAATTTATTAATCAAAGAAGCTTTAATTGAGAAAAATAAAGAGCTAAGGATGTTATTATTGTCAATTATCATTAATGCGTTGTCACACTATTATGGTGATTATCACAGAGATGAGATTAATTGGAACTTAATTGTTGAAGGACTCGACATATTCCCAGATGATATAGAAGAAATGATTGAGATAATAGGATTTTCTGGGGACACAAAATATATATCGGTGTTAGAAAAATATGTGTGTTATCCAGAGGATGATATACGCGAATCTGCGAGAGAGGCTATCGAATCGATCAAAAATTACCAGAAGAGCAAAAGCCGATGACTACATTAAATCATTTTGCTGGATGTTGAAAAGTTATTTCGTTCACAGACATTGACGAAAAATTAAGCGTCTTTTTGAGGTCCAATTCTTAGCAGTTTTTTATTGTATGCATACTTAAATCTATAGAATTGGATAGTATCAAACAGCAAACGTCATGACCTGGAGTTTAAAAAATATGTTGATTTTAGGGTTGTCCGGGATTTGTTGGGAACTCCTTTAAAGGATAATTGGGTACCGTTACAAATGAAAGTGGTAGAAGACAAACGAAGAAAAAAGCGACCCATCGGGGATTTTCCTTGGTTTTTACCGGATCTTATCGCCATGAGCAAACGGGCCAAAGAGGCAATGGAAGACCTGTTAGCACCCCATGGGGAATTTTTGTTGGTGGAATGTGACTTTGGAGAATATTATTTGTATAATGCGTTTGCTGTCTTGGATGCATTAGATGATGAGAAGACCATTGGGGATTGATTCGATGATGGACGATTATTTGCGATTAAAAAGCATGTGTTCATTAAGGAACGGTTACTAAGGGAAGACGGTACCATCCGGTCTCCTATTTTTAGAATTAATAACTGGAAAAGCCCTCTTTATGTCATGGAATCTTTTATTGAAAGAGTAAAGGAGCATGGATCGAAGGGTTTAGACTGTGAATTGGTCTGGGAAGCTTAACAAAGGATAGTAAACCAACCTTCCTACATGCTTAAAAGCCGAAGTCTAACAAAATGGACTTCGGTTTTTCTTTTTCTTAGCCGTTTCATTCCCGGCGCGGGCGCGGTGAAATCCAATGAAGGTATATCCAAGGAGAAGCTGCAAACCACCTCCGAGTATCCATTCTTGGTGAAGGACCAAAGGCTGGGTTGTGGCGAAGAATCTGAACCCGGGCGACATGGATCAGTTACAGCAAGAGTAGATTGGAATAACATAAGTGCAAAAGAAATTCACGATTTATCGGAAGAAATGTTTGATGCTGCGAAAGTTTCTAAAGAAGTAAGAAATAACTACTACCAGAAATTTCACCAGTATATTTATAGTTTGGATTAGAAATGGTGATGATTTAATGGACATTTGTCAAACAATTAAAGGTTTACAGAGTTTATCTGATGTAGAGATTGACAAGCCGTCTGGTTTACCTCGAGTAGTAGAAAATCAGTGTTTGCCCGATGATTTGCAATTGTTTTATGAAAAATTTGGAGGCGTAACTCTATTCCCTCATGCAGAAAATACTTATCGTATTGTTCAGCCACAGGAGTTTAAGCTAGCTAATCCAATACTCATTGCCGATGAAGAATTACTCGAACTTGAACTAAACCGAGGAAATACACAGTTACTATTTACATCTGAGTGTTATGTGTTGGTTGATTTAGGTGATGCAAACTATATTGTGATTGATTTAAACAAAGAAAGACATGGCTTGTGTTATCTCGGTTTTTGGGACTCTTTTGGAGTAATTGGAGAAACACCAATTATTGCAAAATCATTTAAGGAATTACTGCAAAAGATGATAGAAAGTGAAGGAGAAGAAGTATGGTTCTTTGAGAAAGAGGACTTTCAAGATTATGGAGATGCTTTTATCGTTGCCGGAGTAGAAGAATTTGATCCAGATAATATTGATTGAGATTAATGTATGTTAGTTGGGGCTGTTGGCAATCCAGTCAACAGCCTTTTTATATACAGAAGCTATACACAACAGAAACATCAACTTGCTGCGGGATTACGACCCGGCGACCGGCCGCTTCATCATCCCGGACAGCCATGAAGGGGAAGAAGACGACCCGATCACCCTGAACCGTTACCTGTACGCCGAAGGGGACCCGGTCAACAATATCGACCCGGAAGGCTTCTGGCTAAGCTGGGGCCGCATCTGGAAAGGCGTGAAGCGCGCCGCCAAAAAAGCGTACAACGTCGCCATCG
>NZ_JBHTBW010000074.1:0-1661 GCF_042665195.1 Laceyella putida | reverse complement strand
TCCCTTTTATATACAAAAACCCTGCGATCAACAAAGTTGATTCGCAGGGTTTGTCAACATTCTCAGGGAGAGATAATTCTCTCCCTAATTTTTTGTCATTATCTTAACGGGATATGGGTATCATTAGCCAATTTGGGATTGTAATTTGGTGAATCCGGATTATGCAGCTGTCTTACTTTATGAAAGTTTCCTTGAGAATTAGTAACGCTTTTTGCGACTTAGGGTCATAATCCCACCATGTCTCAGATACAGCTTGTTAATACAAGTACTTTTTAAAAAATAAGGCACACTTCCCTTTTATATAATTAATTAGACGTGTGCCTTTAATTCGAGTAAAGAACCTATCTAACACATTTTGTACTGATTGGCCTTATATATTTGTATCATAAATATGAATGAGGGGAACTTTTATTTGAATTGAGCTTCCTTCAGGAAATGCATTACCTTCTGTTTCTAAAAATATCATACTAGAACCGATTTTAAGGACAGCTAACTGATCATCATAAACATGTTGTAGCTCTCCATTTAATTTCAATAATTGATACTCCTTGCTAATCATCTCCATTCTTTCATTAGTTATTTTTATATCGGTTCCCCATCTTAATGAGTTGGTAATTTCTATTTCTACCTCATATTCTTTCCCTATCTGCGGGATACCATGCCATACTCCATATCCATCACCATATTTAGAAGTAAACTCAACGATGCATTGATTTTCATTCATACTGATACTTTTTATCTTTACTAACAATTAATCACTTCCCTTTTGGTAACGGAACACGGATCACAACATTATCAACGTTCATCACATCATTTATTTCATCATAAGTCCATGTTTCCTCATGATAATGATGCTTTGTAGGCTTACTATTCATTTCATGGTTACCATATCTAATACTTCTTTTCCCATCTTTAGAAACTAAGCGATCTGGATCAGGCTGGCCTGTTCTTGGATGTTTATTAGTATATGGCCCTTCACCCAAAAACTCTTCCCATTTTTTTGTTGCATCTTTAGGCTTAACAGGCTTGGGCCCATAGGTTTCTTTATGATACCCTTGTCCAGGAATTGAAGACTTTTTCGGCCCACACTCGTCACCTTTACCCGTATTATGCGTAAAGATCTGTAAATCACTCACATAATACGTGTGGAAATCCTCAACCGTGAAGTTGTAGACGACCGCGTTCTTCTTCACTCGCTGGATCTGGTCAATCGCGATGTACGTTCCCGACGCGGTTTGGAAGAAGTCGCCCGGTTTCAAATCTTTCGCCACAACCCAACCTTTATCCTTCACCCAGAAGGGATGTTCTCCGGTCGTTTGTAGCTTTTCCTTGCCAATCTTGATCTCGTACAACTCCTTAACTGTTCTTTTGAACAGGAGTTGTACCGTCTTAAAGGCTTGTTTCCCGGTGTTCGGGTCTTTGGCCAGGACTTTGTCCCCTAGACGGATCGTTTGGATATCCTTTTTGCCTTTGTCCGTGACGATCTTGGTTCCCGCGGTGAAGCAACGCGCACAAGCGAATTTTTGCTTCGGACTCGGCTTCGACTTAGCCCCGCCCCTGAGCTTCTGCTTCGCTTTCGAAGCGGTTCGTTTGGCTGTGGCCTTGGCCTTTTTGTACGTTCGTTTGACCTTGCCTTTGGCCACCCTCACCCGTTTCTTGGT
>NZ_JBHTBW010000073.1:0-1887 GCF_042665195.1 Laceyella putida | reverse complement strand
TCTTACGAGCTAAATGAACGAACACTTTCTCAGGTCACGGTTTACTCACTCTTTAGTTTTCAGGGAATACAAGATGCCCCAGCCAATTGGCTGGGGCTTTTTTATTGCGCGGATAAAAGCGTGAATCGGGAGTGGCTTTACCCCAGTCGTTCATCTCCACCAAGCTTGTCAAACACTTGTTCCTTTACACTGTTTGCCTACTATGTGACAATGAATGGGTAAAGAACACCAGAGATCAGACGGAGAGGAACAGGTGTATAAGATGTTTACTCTTACCAACGATTGGGCCTCGATATTACAAGCGGAGTTTGAGAAAACGTATTATAAAGAACTGATCGCTTTTTTGAAAGAAGAATATGAGCAACAAACGGTCTATCCTCAACAAGACGAAGTGTTTTCCGCGTTGAATTTGACTTCCTACCAAGATACCAACGTCGTGATCTTGGGCCAAGATCCCTATCATGGCCCCGGACAAGCACATGGATTAAGTTTTTCCGTCAAACCGGGGGTGAAACAACCTCCCTCACTGAAAAACATCTTCAAGGAATTGCAAGCGGATGTGGGGTGCGAAATCCCCAATCACGGGCACTTGGTGAAGTGGGCGGAGCAAGGCGTATTGATGCTGAATACGGTGTTAACGGTTAGGGAAAGCAATCCCAATTCCCATAAGGGCAAAGGATGGGAAATCTTTACCGATCAGGTGATCCGAGCCTTGAATGAGCGGGAGCAGCCGGTGGTATTCCTATTGTGGGGCCGGCATGCGCAAGAGAAGAAGAGTTTAATCAACCATGAACGCCACTTTATCATCGAATCGGCCCATCCCAGCCCCTTTGCGGCGAAAAAAGGTTTTTTTGGCACCAAGCCCTTTTCCAAAACAAATCAGATTTTGCGGGAGTTGGGCAGAAACGAAATTGATTGGCAGATTCCCAATATTTAACCATGAGAAGCTTGTGAGCTCTTATCGGGGGCTTGCAAGCCTTTTTTATGTGTAATTTAACATCGTTATAAAATATATATGACATTATATAAATATAATTAAGAATAAGCTAATCATTCATACAATATACCGGTGAAAGTGGTGATATGGTGTTTCGTATCATACGACCTCACCTTGTGTACATTCTCATCTCCTTTATCGCCTACGGGCTGATGTTTTGTGTCGCGCAAAGTTACCAATGGATACAAGGCTTATACTTGGAAGCGATCATTACCTCCGCGGTGGCCACCTTGGTTTATTGGTTGGCCGCTCAATATTTCATCAAACCCATTGAATTGGATCTCAATTCATTCATCGTGAAAAAAAGACAGATTATTCGAAAAGATTGCAAGAAGAAGAGGGTGACATTCATGAAATCACCGACTTATTTGGAAACAAGTTTACAGGTTTTCGTTCGAGATTTCCATATAAGGGAAATGCCGGTGCGAGTGGTGATGGAAGCCTTGTTGGCCAAATGATCAAATGAACGAATCGCGGCCGCAGATGACCTGTAATAGATTGAAAAGTTGCGCCAATCA
Source organism: Laceyella putida (assembly GCF_042665195.1). Taxonomy (NCBI): domain Bacteria; kingdom Bacillati; phylum Bacillota; class Bacilli; order Caryophanales; family Thermoactinomycetaceae; genus Laceyella; species Laceyella putida. Next base: position 372 of record NZ_JBHTBW010000073.1, on the reverse strand, counting down.
TTCAGACCCCAACGGGTGGTGCACCAAGTTGGGGTCTTTTTATGCCCTTAGATCGGGTCTTGTCTGTGTTTGAAAGGGAATCGTTTTGCAAAACCATAGAAAAACCTTCACTTTTTTGGTTGCTTTTGCGTGGACAATAAAAAAATAAAAAAAGGGGTTGCATTTATTTTTTAGGCATGTTATATTACTACATGTCGCCGTGAGATGCGGTGATGATCAACTGAAAAGCCTGCTGCATTGCGGGAATGCGCACCTTGAAAATTAGATATGGAATAAAGCAACGAGGGTAAGAAGGAAGCTTGAAACAACCTTCTTACACTTTCAGTCAAGTTGCAAATCACCGGAGAGATACCGAGCGGCATAGCGATATGC
>NZ_JBHTBW010000072.1:0-27639 GCF_042665195.1 Laceyella putida | reverse complement strand
CGTTGCACCTGGTGCGGGGTGCAGGTGCAACTGCGGTCTTCCTCGTAGCCGAAAAAGCCGCAGGGACAAGCGTGCAGATAACAATATTGGAGTTACATTAACTCGAACGGAAAAGCTGAATGTCACCAGAAGCCATTATTATGATCCCACCAACACAACCACTGCCGCACGAGTGAGAAATGCCCGGATTTCACGCAACATGACCATAAGAACTGGCCAAAGCAGCCGGCTTGAGCGATGCGGCGATCAGTGACATTGAAAATAACAAATCAAAGCCGACGATCACCACTCTCCGACGAATCTCAAGAGTATTAGGTGAAACTATTTCATATCTAGGATGCTTTGAACTTTTGCCAGAAAATACACTTGGGCAAAAAATTAAAAAGGCCCGACTTTATCACGGGTTAACAAAAGAAGAGTTTGCAAAACTGCTATCTGTTGACACGAAATCATTAAGAAACTGGGAAAGGGATATCTGTAGGCCATTGAATAAACATTTACGGGTTCTACATAGATATATCCAGATACTAAAATCAGGTTACTGACAAATAAACACCCTCTGAAGATTTGGCACAGAGGGTGTTTACTTGGATAGTACTTAAATAATTGAATTGGTTCAACTGCACAAGCTCTATACCCTTCATCATCTACAAAATGCGCAACTCGGTCAGCCAGTCCTCAACCAATTCAGCAACAAACGTTTCCTGAAACAATTTTTCGTCCCACATGTGCCATCGTAATAGGCAACGATGTATCCCAAGGAATCTCCATTCTTTGCAAACGTTCCTTTTCCTCCTGTGACAAAGTGGGTCCATGCACCGACCAACATTTATATGTATCGGCACCTGGCCACCATGGAACGAAACCGGGCGCAAACCGGTTAGCTAAAGCCAGCGTCACTTGAAGGCTAGCCACATCAAAATCGCCAGAATAGCACAGACGTTGCGCTGGTTCCTCTTGTTCCAAAAAGAGTTCGATCAGCCGAAGGATAGCCACACTTGGCTTGCAAAGCAAGATAGGCAAGGCGGCATTCGTCCAACAATGGTGATGCGCTTCACCTCTCAAATCCCGAAAACTAAAGGTCTTGACTATTGTCATAGAATGGTTTACGTTTTTTATGAATAAAAAACAATTTTATTCATATGATCATAAAATGGAGTGAGGTTATGGGTAAAAAGTTTACAGAGCGTGAGAAAGAGCAGATTCGTCTTCAGTTACTGGAGATAGGAAAGAACATGTTTGGCATATTTGGATTAAAGAAAACCAGTATTGCGAGTCTGACGAAAGCAGTGGGAATTGCTCAAGGAACCTTTTATCTCTTCTTTTCATCTAAGGAAGAGCTGTATTTTGAAATATTAGGGATGGAAGAAGAACAGGTTCGGCAATCTTTGTTAACTGATTATTTGACTTCTCCCGCCTTCACGAAGGAAGAGTTTAAGCAATTTCTACAAAGGGCGATTGCGATAATTGATACTCATCCGATTTTTCGTCAAGTATATGAGGAAGGTGTACTGGAGCAATTACTCCGAAGATTGCCACCTGAAAAGTTGGAGCAGCATATGGCGAAGGATTCAAATGTATTTCTTCCACTGATTCAGCGTTGGCAGCAGGAAGGGAAGATGGTGAAGTTAGATCCTGAGTTGATTATTAGCGTGATTCGTTCTCTAATTCTTCTTACCTTGCAAAAGAAGATGATTGGAGAAGAGCTGTACCAACCTACGATTGAGTTATATATCGATTTCATCGCAGATGGATTAATGGAAAAAGGGGACTGAGCTTATGATTGAGGTTCAGAACTTATATTATCAATACCCCGGAAATCAAGAAAATACAATTAAGGGTATCGATTTCTACATTCAAAAGGGAGAAATATTTGGCTTTTTGGGACCTTCTGGTGCAGGGAAAAGCACGCTTCAAAAAATATTAATTGGACTTCTGAAAGATTATAAAGGTAGTGTGCAAGTGATGGGACAGGAGTTAGATCAGGTTGATTCCGCTTATCAAGAAAAGATAGGTGTTGCCTTTGAGTTTCCTAACTTTTACAGCCGATTTACAGCAATGGAGAATTTATCACTTTTTCGCTCGCTTTATTCAGTAGAGATGGAAGATCCATTCAAGCTGTTGGAGATGGTAGGTCTTGAGAAAGATGGAAATAGGAGAGTAGCTGATTTTTCCAAGGGAATGAAGATGAGACTTAATTTATGTCGGGCACTTTTGAACAAACCGGAGCTTCTTTTTTTGGATGAGCCTACATCCGGGCTTGATCCAACTAATGCGAAGATGGTTAAAGACCTCATTTTGGAGAAGAAAGCTGAGGGTCGAACCATTCTCATCACAACCCACAATATGAATGTAGCGGAGGAAATTTGTGATCGGGTTGCTTTTATTGTCGATGGAAAAATTGCTCTGATCGACTCTCCTAGAGAACTAAAGATTAGAAAAGGAGAAAAAAGCGTTCGCGTTGAGTACAAGGAGAATAGCACTATACAGTCAGCCGATTTTGAACTAGAGGGAATCGGTACCAATCATTCTTTCCTACGCGTGCTTCAGGAAAAAGAGATCGAAACGATGCATACCTTGGAAACCACCTTGGAGCAGATTTTTATCGAAGTAACAGGTAGGGAATTATCATGAGCAGAATGATGGCAGCATTCCGACATGATGTAAGATTTCAAGTAAGACATAGATTTTATGCTGTATATCTCCTAGTGACTTTCCTATATGTGGTTTTTCTTCATTTCTTACCGATTGAGTGGAAAGTGAAAGCTACGGTAGTGATCATTCTTTCTGATCCAAGTGCATTAGGATATTTTTTTATCAGCGGGATTGTGCTATTGGAAAAAGAGCAAAGTATTTATGAGAATCTGTTTATCGCACCCCTTCGGGTACGCGAATATATAGGGGCTAAGGTCTTATCCCTCTCCCTTCTCTCTGTTGGTACCAGTACAGCTATTCATCTTTTTACCTTTGGCTTCGCTCAACTCTCAGTCTTATTTATTCTCGGTGTTTTCCTTACCTCTGCTTTTTTTACCTTGATTGGGTTGGGAATTGCTGTTCGCTGTCAAACATTGAATGATTTTTTTCTAGTTTCTCCTCTGTACACACTGGTATTTACCGTTCCCCTGCTCGGCTATGTGGGATGGATGGATACACCACTCTATTATCTATTGCCAACCCAAGCATCGCTTCTTCTGATCGAAGACCCGTTTCAACCACTAGAATTTATACCATCCATCGCATTGCTGGGATGGTTCATCGTCTGGGTAGTTATCGCATATCGATGGGCAGAGCGTTCATTTCAGCATTATATCATTAGACGAATAGGAGGAATCTCTTCATGAGACGATTTTTTCTCCTTGTCTTAGCAGATGTAAAAAATATCCGCCGCGACCCGATGCTCATCATGATTATAGTAGGTCCCATTCTATTGGCGTTAACTTTTCGTCTCCTCCCACCGGTCGTAGCGGAGTGGTTACAGATCTTTGTTTTCTTCGATTTAACAGTGTACTATGATCTAATGTTAGTGATGGTTCTCCAGATTATTTCTCTTATGGCAGGCTTGGTGTCAGGTTATATGATGCTGGGTGAACGTGATGAACAACTGATTCAGCTCTTTGCCATCACTCCTTTACGTAAATCAGGTTATTTAAAGGTTCGATTGATTGTACCAGTTTTATTAAGCCTTCTCTTCTCGGTATTTACCGCTTATTTTACAGAATTAGCAAAGATCGATATTCTGTTATTTCTCCCTAGTCTCTTGTTACTTTCCCTTGAAGCACCTATAATTGCGTTGTTTCTCGTCGCTTTCTCTGCAAATAAAGTGGAGGGATTAGCTTTATCGAAAATAGCTGGGCTTGTTATCATCGCACCCATAATCGCATATTGGGTCGAATGGCCATGGCAGATGATAGCTGGAATCCTTCCAACATACTGGATGGCAAAAGTATTTTTTGCAGATTGTCACAGCATGGATATGCTTATTTATTTTCTGATTGGCTTTTTGATTCATGGAGTATTGCTATGGTATTTGTTTCGTGCGTTTGAGCGAAGGGTGGATTAGGTACAAGGGAAGTTACAAGAACGAATCATTGGATGGATCCAAGATGGAGGGTGAAACAAAACTGTTCACCTTGCAATAAGGCTGGATGAGTGCATCGTCAATCCCCTGTTTTTTGAGCCACGTTAACAGAAAGCGGCTCAACTTATTCCATTATTTAGGCAAATTGCGTTCAGTCATTCAGTTGCTGGTTCTAGGCCACTTACCATTTAAATACTAAGACGGCTCTGAAAGGAGCCTGCCCTCCCCGATAAATTGGAACGCCAAATACCTTTAATTGAGTGCCAAAATCTCCCCATCCATACGGTATATTTCTATTTGTTCTTCATTACTGACTGGAATATTGGATTGAATAAATACTACATCATAACCGGTAATTTCAGAAAGGATTGCTTTCATAGAGGAGTGATATTCATCTTGTTTAATCTGGTGTAGTATACGGTCTATTCTTCTTCCACGAATTGTAGAACGAGAATGCTTTTCTTCACTTACCGAAGTGACTCTGTAAATGATGATGATCATGTTTCTATTTATAAATGCTTCAATATCAGTACATCTGGTTTCAAGTAGTCGAGTTTGGCAATCGCTAAAAGCTTTGCAAATCATTTTTTGGTATGTAAACAAATTTTTGATTTTCATCTCTCTATTCTCCTTATTCGTTTTTTTCAATGCCTTTCGATGTCTTCCATTTCAACTGGCTGTTCAAATGGACCTTACAATTTCTAATTGGTTAAAGCCCAATAACGAAGTAAGAGCGAAGTCCCTACCGTTCTTATTTTTTTACCATTATGATCATTAATATCGTTTATGACGAGAAACGGAAAAAGGAACGCCAAAGCTTATAAAAGTTCTCCAGAAATCATCCATCAGTTGGATCCCTACACTTCTGTGAGTTTGGGTAATAAAAGGCATAAGGAGCCTGTCGGTGACAGGCTCCTCCTAAAAAACGCTTCAATATAACATTCTGTTATTATTATGCACTTTATCATAAGGAATATACAGGATGTTAACGCCATTATTAACCTGCTGTTGATCCTTCTTGTGTTGAAGGCGATTGCTCACAAACTGTAACCTGTACACAACTTCCCAACAACTTCCAAAAAATGCCATTCTCATAACAATTTTTATCAACACTTTACCTTTTGCATTAAAAAACATATAATATTAATGGTCAATAACTGAATACATATTATTGGGAGGAGACTGCCACTTAGCAGTCTCCTTTTGCATTTTTCTTTATCTCGGTGAAGAGATAAAGTTTGTTGCTGAAAAGTTTTTCGCATTTCAAGTTATTTTCCTATAACCACATTTTTTGTGGATATAAATAAAAATGTCAATTAAATTCAGGAGGCTACTTATGGAACAACAAGCAATTTGGGCAATCGGTATTTTCCTCATTATTTATGCGTTGATCATTTCTGAGAAAATTCATCGCACCATTGTCGCCATGATTGGCGGAGGACTCATGGTGACGCTAGGCATTGTCAACCAGGAGACCGCCATTCACCATATTGATTTCAATACGCTGGGCCTTCTTGTCGGCATGATGATAATTGTGAACATCACTGCGGACACGGGATTGTTTAAGTATATTTCCGTGGTGGCAGCCAAACAAGCGAAAGGCAATCCGGTTCGCATCCTGATATCTCTGTCATTGATCACAGCGGTTGGATCGGCGTTTTTGGACAATGTCACAACCGTTCTTCTCATGGTTCCTATCACCTTCAGCATTACACGCCAACTTCAGGTCTCCCCGATTCCGTTTTTAATCACGCAGATCATCGCTTCCAACGTGGGGGGCACGGCGACGCTGATTGGCGATCCGCCCAACATCATGATTGGGAGCGCGGTGAAAGAGCTGACCTTTATGTCTTTTATTGTCAATTTGGCTCCGATCGCAATCTTGATTATGGCGGTATATGTGCCGCTGTTCCTTCTGCTGTTTCGCAAGCAGATTCAAACGACTGCCGAACTGAAAAACAGCGTGATGAAAATGGATGAAAAAGAAGTGATCACCGACCACAAACTGCTCCGCAAATGCTTAACCGTGTTGGGACTGACCATTCTTGGATTTTTCTTGCATCAGTTGCTCCATCTTGAGTCTGCAACGGTAGCTTTGGCGGGTGCCTTTCTTTTGCTCCTGTTGACCGGGGAGCATACGATGGAAGAAGCGTTTGCCAAGGTGGAGTGGATGACGATCTTTTTCTTCATCGGTTTGTTTGTCCTCGTCTCCGGCCTGATCGAAACGGGGGTGATCGCCCAATTGGCGGAACAAGCGATGGAACTAACTGAAGGCAATATCGTCATCACTTCCATGTTGATATTGTGGCTCAGTGCGATCGCGTCTGCTTTCCTTGACAATATTCCATTTGTCGCAACGATGATCCCCATGATACAAGAGATGGGGCAGATGGGAATCAGCAATTTGGAACCATTGTGGTGGAGTCTTGCGCTGGGAGCCTGTTTGGGAGGAAACGGGTCGTTGATCGGGGCGAGCGCCAATCTGATTGTAGCTGGGATGTCAGGCAAAGAAGGGCATCCAATCACGTTTGTCCAGTATTTGAAATATGGATTTCCTCTGATGTTGCTATCCGTGGTTATGGCCAGTGTGTATGTGTATTTGCGATATTTGATATAACAAAGGAGAGCGTAACTCATGCTGTTCTACCAATATGATAAAGACATGATAAAGATACAAGAAACAGTCAATGGCAATGATGTGGAGTTCAACATTCAATTCATCAATGGAACCCCCGATACAATTGATGCCATGAAACAGGTGCAGAAGATGTTTGAGGAGAATGACGTGCACACGGATGTGCTGTTTTACACCCATGTTGACCACGAATTCCGAGTCATCGTGCGCCGGGATTATTACGTCGATTTTGTGCTGGCGTTGATGAAGTTTCGACTATTGAAAAGGGTGGAATGGACGGCTTAGGTATCGGCAACCACAAAGAGCGAGAACAGTCCCATTGTGTGTTCTCGCTTAATTCAAGCTTGTTTGTTATGCCTACTTTTTTGAGACAGATGGTATTTAATCACAAAGACAACGACTCTCACTTAATTAACAAGGCTTAGCTTGATGGCGATAGGGTTACCGTATCATTTCGAGAAAATCGTATGTTTAGACATATTTTAGACACAAATTACCGACTCCTTGTACGTTAAGGAGTCGGTAATTTTATTTTTCCTGAAAATCTGATGGCGAGACTACAAAAGTCACAGCATTTCTATATACCCTTCCGTTCCGTTCACCCGGATCCGCTGTCCGTCTTTGATCAGCTTTGTGGCGTTTTCCACACCTACAACCGCCGGAAGACCGTATTCGCGCGCAATGACGGATCCATGGGTCATAAGCCCTCCTACTTCCGTCACCAAGCCTTTGACGGATACAAACAGCGGCGTCCAGCTGGGATCAGTGAATGTAGTTACCAGGATATCGCCATCCTTTATGTTGGCGTCCTCCATCTTTAAAACGACACGTGCGCGGCCCTCGATAATGCCGGATGAAACGGGTATGCCCACCAAGGCACCTTGGGGAATATTGTCGGTGTTGTATTCGCCGAATATAACCTCGCCCTCGGACGTCATCAGCCGCGGCGGTGTCAACTTCTCATAGACCCCGTACTCCTCTTTTCTCTCGGTTATGATACTGTAATCCAGCCGGTTTGTGCGAACAACCTCCCGGAGTTCCTCAAAGGATAGATAATAGATGTCCTCCTTCTCCTGGATAACGCCCTTTTGCACCAGTACAGCGGCCTCCTTCAGCAGGGCCTGCTTATAAATGTAGTAACGTCTAATGAAGGCGTACTTGGGATATTCCCGATAGCCGATAAAATTGCGCAAAACACTGATCATCTTCTTTGTCTTTTTTGCCTTTTGTTTGCCACCGGGCAATAGCTCCAAGCGTCTTAAAAGATCCCGCTCCTTCTGCTCTGCTTCCAGCCTTCCCTGCTCAAATTTGATGCTGCGCGCATTGGGTTCAAAATTCTTGATATTGCTGAGGATCATGGGGATGAGTGCGGTCGGCTGTTCGCTCCAACGAGTCCGGGTGATGTCGATCTCCCCGGAACAACGCATGCCGTATTTTTCAAGATAAGCCCGCATGGAGTCGATGACATCATGACCGCCTTCCAGTTTGGCTAGGTCCTCAAAAAAGGTCTCATCATTGGCATGATGAAAATATTCAATCACCGCAGGATATTGCCGGACCACGTCTGATACATCCAAGAGCGCAAGACCCATTTCAGATGTAACGTTGTTGGATACCGATTGGGAAAGCGTGTCGGCCGCGTTCTTTTCACCCAACCATTTTTCCATTTTTTTATTGATCCAGTTCGCTGCAAGCATCCCAACCATGATCGCTCCCAAGCTTACTGAATCATACATGAGTTCTTTTAATTTCTTATGGTCTTGTAAAATAAATTCAAACAGCTCATCTCCAGATACGTTTACAATCCTTTGCTGCAGATCTCTTATAGACGCATCGTTGAGGGAGATGAGCTTTTGTATGATCACTGCGTCGTTTTTCAGGTAGATCTTTATCGCCTGAATAGGAAGTGCCCAGGATAGTCCCTCTCTGCCAAAGCCGAAAACTCTCTTGCCGCGCGGCAATGATTTCATAAAATCCTTCCGCTTCATTAAACTGGAGATGACGTTCTGCATCAGAGGGTCGTTCTTGCCCATAGTGCTGAGTAGGATCTTTCGGCCAATGGGCGAGGCCAGGTCGTGCGTTAGATCGACAACAGCCTTCCACCGGCTTTATGCATTGGGACATCATCAGATAAAAACCTCAAGAAGGACAACCCCAATGGTTTGATGGCTTCTGTCATCATTTGCTGATGGCCGAATGACATAAACACATGGGTTTTCCCATCGTTCACATCTGGTGTTGGATATAAGGTAGTGATAGGCCGACTCTGCACGATATAGAACGCATCTTCAAAAAGGCACCATTCGATGTCCTGCGGGCAGGCAAAATAGGCCTCGATCTTTCTACCCATGTGCTCCAGCTGCAAAATCTGCTCATCCGTCAGCGTCTGCCTATTCTGACGATCGGGCTCGACCTCCCGTTCCTCCGTACCGCCTTCTTTTAATGCATAAATGGCTAATTTCTTGGTAGAGATTGTCTTCTCAATAATTCTTCCCTCTCGCACCTTATAGTTATCTGCATTCACCAAGCCGGAGACAAGCGCTTCGCCAAGCCCAAAGCTTACATCGATTGACAGCACCTTCCGGTTGGAGGTGACGGGATCGGCCGTAAACAAAATCCCTGAAGCCTGTGGGAAAATCATCCGCTGGATCACGACAGATAAATAGACCTTGCGGTGGTCGAATCCATTTTGTATGCGGTAGATCACCGCCCGGTCTGTAAACAGTGAAGCCCAGCACTTGCTGATATGTTGCAGGATCTCCTCTTTTCCCATGATGTTCAAATACGTATCCTGCTGGCCCGCAAAGGAAGCAAGTGATAAATCCTCGGCCGTGGCACTGGAACGTACGGCATAAGCCTGCCTCTCGCCAAGCTCTGAGAGATAACGAATGATCTCTTCTTCGATGTCCGGGTCGATTTCCACTTCTTCGACAACCCTGCGAATCTTTCTGCTGATTTTACTGATTTCTTCCCTGTCTTCCACTCTTAGCAGTGCGAGTTGATCCAGTAATGCGTTAAACTCTCTGTTACGTCCGATGGTTCTTTTATAAGCCTCGGTGGTGACACAAAAACCCTCTGGTACCCGTATTTCCTCAATCCTTGATAGTTCCCCCAAGTTTAAACCCTTTCCCCCGACTGCCATGAGCTTTGTTTTGTCGATCTCCTGAAAACCAAGCACATATGAAGTCATACATATATCCCCTCTATAATAAATTCAAGCTTCTCTTATTTCTTTGGAGATAGTTATCCCAGGTTTTTACCTTAAACACTTGCGATTCCTTCCTTAATGATTTTGAGGATATCGCTAGCCTTTTTAAGCATATTCTCGTCCGATCCGGTCCGGTAATATTCCTTCACTAACTGCATGGCAAGTGTATAAATCATATCAACGACCAGGTCGGTATCTATTTCTGACTTGATGAGACCGCGCTGCAATCAAGGCATACGCAACCAACGCCCCACTCGGTCCCACCGTATGGATCGAACTTCCGCTGACAAAACAACCCCGTACCGATACTCCCGCTAATGGATATCATCGTTAAATGGCGCAGGGAAAAATTCCGTTGCAATCCCGCTCCCTGTATGTTCCTACCGTCTTTAAACAGGATAGGCATTGATCTCACTGGTATCTCTTTCATGCATTTCTCCCTTTTTACATCTTAAATAGTGAATCATCCTGTAAAAAGGCATAAAAAACCACCGGGGTTACCCAGTGTTCCGAAAAATCACCATTGGTTCACCCTCCCAAAACGCTTACGAGGTTAGCTGTCGGGTTCGGGCCTCAAGAGTAGCCCTTCCTAGATGGATTCACCCCAAGTGGCTTGACGCCACAATGTTGGTTCCCCCGCTCCATGACGGATTCAGCGAATAGACCATGATTTACTTTTAAACATATCTTACTCCTACACAAGCATATTTTTAAGCTATTTTTCTCAAAAGAACATTTTATTTTTGAGATTAATTCGTTATTAAGGCAAGAAAATAACTAGCCTATCAAGCCAATGAAAATAAGAGATTGGATAAGAAACAACTCGATTTAAGCGCTTACATTTTCTTTGACTTACCAAAATCGACCTTAATTAGGTTAAATCAAAGATTTACATTTGTTTTCCAAAGGAGTAAGATAACTTCAACTTCATACGAAATGCAATCCCAATGATCGCTGAATCCTGGTCATGGAACGGGGGAACCAATCGTGGAGGCGAATGATTTCTTCCACATGGGGTGAATCTCATGCAAGGTTCGTAGACACCGGCATGAGTAGGGTGACTCTCAACACCCGAATCCGACAGCTAACCTCGTAAGCGTGATGAGGGGGGGGTTATTTTTGTTGCGCAAAAACCAACAGGATAACCACCTGTTGGTTTTTTAATGCTTAAAAACCGCTTGGTTCAACCATCATTTGGGGATGCGTATGGGCAAATCGTGAGGGGGATGAAGAGAGAGCTTGTTAACCTATTTCGAACACACCAAAAAAGGATGACAGGGAAATCAGCAAAGCATGTCAGGGTTTCGCTGCACTCAGACGACTTACTCATCATCGAACTAAACGGAATCTTGACAACATTGGAACAAAATGTGCTTCAATTCGACCTAAAAGGGACCCATGTAAGGGAAATCCGCCGCAAGCTGTTTGAACAGGGTCAAGAAAGGCTGGAATGCGAACTGGAACAGATCCTGCATACCCGGATTCAATTATTGGCTTTTGACTTTCATCCTTTTGATGAAAAAATACGCCTCGTTTATATCCTTGATGAAGCAACAGAATAAGCCTTTTCATATTCTGTTGCTTCTATATTCCTTTTAAATTCGGTCTGGCAAATTGGTAAAAATGCCCTTTGTTGCACATTCTAATTAAAAAAGGAGAGATCACCATGCTTGATATCGCAATGGTTGTTTTGTTAATCGCCTCGTTTGCGCTCTTTTATGGCTTTGCGCACTGGTGCAACTGGATGGAAGGAGGGGGTGAACAATAGTGGCTTGGTTGATCGGTGCGGTGACGTTGGCCGTCTTTGTGTATTTGGTATATGCCTTAATCAATCCAGAAAAATTCTAATAAAAACCAGGAGGCTTTAGTCAATGGGAAACGCCATTCTCCAGTTTTTGATCGTTCTTCTCTTGTTATTCATGATTGCGATCCCGCTCGGGAAATATTTGTTTCTCGCTTTTTCTAGAGAGAAAACCAAGTTGGACCGCTTCTTTTCACCAGTTGAAAATTTCATCTACCGCGTAGGCGGGATAAAAAATGTGGATGAAACGGGTTGGCAAAAGTATGCCCTCACCTTGCTTTTTGCCAACGCGACCTTGCTTGGCATCTCCTATCTTGTATTGCGGTTGCAAACGTTCTTGCCTCTCAATCCAGGCAAAATTGACAATATGGAACCCACGTTATCTTTTAACACCGTCGTCAGCTTTATGACCAACACCAACTTGCAACATTACAGCGGCGAGTCCGGCTTATCGATCTTATCCCAAATGATCTTCATCACCATGATGATGTTTACCTCTGCCGCTACGGGTTTGGCGGTGGCCATGGCCATCATTCGCGCACTAGCTACCAAGGGAAAAACCATTGGTAACTTTTACCGGGATTATGTCAGGGCCAATGTTCGGGTATTGCTCCCACTGGCCATCATCGTCACCTTGTTGCTCGTCGCCTTGGGCGTACCGCAAACATTGGACTCCAGCACAACGGTGACGACATTGGAAGGGAAAACGCAAACACTCGCCTTGGGACCCGTTGCCTCGCTGGAATCGATTAAGCACTTGGGTACCAATGGCGGTGGGTTCTTCGGGGTAAACTCAGCTCATCCCTTTGAAAATCCCAATGCGCTCTCCACCGTTTTGGAGATCTTATCCATGTGGTGCATCCCGGCCGCCCTCCCCTTCGCTTATGGACGGATGGTGAAAAACCGCAAGCAGGGTTGGGTGCTTTTTGGAACCATACTGGCCATATTTCTTGTATTGCTCGCAGTGGTTTATTGCGCGGAACAGGCTGGAAACCCCGCACTGAATAAGCTAGGATTCTCCACAGCACAAGGAAGCATGGAAGGGAAAGAAGTGCGCTTCGGCATTCCGCTGTCCAGCTTATTTACTACTGTAACCACAGCGGCCACCACCGGGACAGTCAACAACATGCACGATACGCTCACCCCGATTGGCGGGTTGGTTCCCTTGTCGCTGATGATGCTGAACAACGTGTTTGGCGGTGAAGGGGTTGGCTTTGTCAACATGTTGATGTATGCAATCTTAGCCGTCTTCCTTGCAGGCTTGATGGTCGGACGGACACCTGAATTCTTGGGCCGCAAAATCGAACCCCGTGAAATGAAATTGATCGTGATCGCTTTGTTGGTCCATCCGCTCATTATCTTGGTTCCATCGGCGATTGCTTTCATGACTCCCTTGGGGACGGACGCGATCAGCAATCCCGGCTTCCATGGCATCTCACAAGTGATTTACGAGTTCACTTCCTCCGCGGCCAACAACGGCTCCGGGTTTGAAGGGTTGGGGGACAACACGCCATTCTGGAACATCTCAACCGGACTGGTCATGTTATTGGGTCGGTATATTTCCATCATCGCTCTGCTGGCTGTCGCCGGTTCGCTCACGCAAAAACAACCGGTGCCCGAGACGATCGGGACATTCCGCACGGACAACACCACGTTTGGGGCGATTTTGCTTGGCACGGTACTCATCATCGGGGCACTCACTTTCTTCCCTGTGCTCGTCTTGGGACCGATCGCTGAATTCCTATCCATTCGTTAGAAAGGAAGAGAATAGAGGATGAAAACACAAGCGAAAAATCCATCGCTGTTTCAAGGCCCGATCGTGAGACAGGCCCTGATTGACAGTGTTAAAAAATTAAATCCGCTGATCATGATGCGCAATCCCGTCATGTTCGTGGTGGAAGTGGGCGCATTCATCACGTTATTGATGATTTTGATGCCCAGTTATTTTGGAGTGCAAAATCAACTGGGCTACACTGTAACGGTTTTTGTCATCTTATTGTTTACGCTTCTGTTCGCCAACTTTGCTGAAGCGCTTGCTGAGGGAAGAGGAAAAGCGCAAGCAGATTCGCTCAAAAAGACCAAAGCGGATACCGTTGCCAAACGGCTTAACGATAAAGGCGCCATCGAAGAGGTTTCCTCCACTCAGTTACGTAAAGGCGATATCGTATTGGTGGAAACCGGCGATCTCGTTCCTGGAGACGGTGAGATTATTGAAGGATTGGCCTCTATCGACGAATCGGCCATCACGGGTGAATCGGCACCCGTCATCAAGGAAGCGGGCGGCGATTTCAGCTCCGTTACGGGGGGAACCAAAGTCGTCAGCGATTCCATTAAGGTAAAGATCACCGCTGATCCGGGGGAATCTTTCTTGGATAAAATGATCTCCTTGGTGGAAGGGGCTGCGCGCCAAAAAACGCCGAATGAGCTGGCCTTGAATACTTTGCTCATCACATTGACCTTGATTTTCTTAATGGTGGTCGTCACCCTGTTGCCGATTGCCGGTTACGTCGGGGTGAAACTGCAAATCGCCACCCTCATCGCGCTCTTGGTTTGCTTAATTCCTACAACCATTGGCGGCTTGCTTTCAGCTATCGGGATCGCCGGCATGGATCGCGTCACCCGGTTTAATGTGTTGGCGATGTCCGGTAAAGCAGTGGAAGCGGCAGGCGACATCAATACGATGATTTTGGACAAGACGGGCACCATCACCTTTGGGAACCGGATGGCCGCACAATTCATCCCGGTCGGCTCCCACACGGAGGCAGAAGCGCGGGAAGCCGCTGTTCTTTCGTCCCTTAAAGACGAAACACCGGAAGGTCGTTCCGTTTTGGAATTGGCCAAAAACCAAGGTTTTACGGTAGATCCCGGACCGTATGAGTCTTCGGAATTCATCCCCTTTGCAGCCGAAACGCGGATGAGCGGAATGGATGTGAATGGCATCTCTTACCGCAAAGGGGCCGTGGATGCGATTCAGCAATTCGTTCAAAAGTTGGGAGGACAAGTGCCGGCTGATCTGAAGGAGAAAAGCGAAAACATTGCCGGACAGGGCGGGACGCCACTTGCCGTATCGGTGGGAAATGAGATCATCGGCATCATTTACTTAAAAGACACGGTCAAACCGGGCATGAGAGAAAGATTTGATGAACTGCGCAAAATGGGGATCAAAACGATCATGTGCACGGGGGACAACCCGTTAACCGCCGCCACCATCGCCAAAGAAGCGGGTGTGGACGACTTTATCGCCGAGTCGAAGCCGGAAGATAAAATCCGGGTGATCCGCGAAGAACAGGCGCAAGGGAAATTGGTCGCCATGACGGGCGATGGCACGAACGATGCGCCCGCCCTGGCGCAAGCGGATGTGGGATTGGCGATGAATAGCGGAACCGTCGCCGCCAAGGAAGCGGCCAACATGGTCGACCTCGATTCCGATCCAACTAAGATCATTGAGGTCGTCTCCATCGGGAAGCAGCTACTGATGACGCGTGGAGCTCTGACCACTTTCAGCATCGCCAACGATATTGCCAAATACTTCGCGATCTTGCCCGCCATGTTTACCGTGGCCATCCCGCAGATGGAAGCCCTCAACTTCATGCGGTTGGATTCGCCAACGAGCGCAATTTTATCTGCTTTGATCTTTAACGCCATCATTATCCCCCTGTTGATCCCGCTCGCGATGAAGGGGATTGCTTACAAGCCGATGCCGGCCGTCCAATTGCTTCGCCGCAACTTGCTCATTTACGGCTTGGGTGGTGTGATCGCGCCATTTATTGGGATCAAGTTGATCGACCTGTTTGTCGGCTTATTTGTATAAAATTCAGAGGAGGAACCAACCCATGAATGCCATTCGTTTAGCGATTGTCATGATCACCATCTTTGGCTTGGGATACCCGCTCGTGATGACGGGTATCTCCCAAGTGCTATTCCCCCATCAGGCCAATGGCAGTGTGGTGTACAATGAGAAAAACCAAGCAATCGGTTCGGAACTGATCGGGCAATCCTTTACCAGTCCCCGTTATTTCCACGGTCGCATTTCTTCCATCAACTATGATGCGGCCGCTTCTGGGACGCCCAACTACGCCCCTTCAAACAATGAGATGATCAAACGCACAGAACAAGCGGCAAAAGAGTGGTTAAAACAACATCCGGGGAAATCAGTGGATGATATCCCGTTGGACTTGATTACGAACTCTGGTTCAGGACTTGATCCGCATATTAGTCCTGCCGCAGCCAGCTTCCAAATTCCAGCCGTGGCCAAAGCGACTGGTTTATCCGAACAGGAACTGGAACAACTGGTGAATAAGCATATTGAGGGAAGGGCACTGGGTATCTTCGGAGAGCCCCGAGTCAATGTATTAAAATTAAACATGGATCTGCAAAAGCTGATTCAAGCCAAGGCGTGAATAGAATGGAAAACAGTAACGGTAAAACATATAAACGACTAAGTCCGGAAGAAATTTTAGCGAAGATCGAGAAAATGAAAAAGGGCCGCCTCAAAATTTATATTGGGGCGGCTCCCGGTGTTGGTAAAACTTTTCATATGTTAAGAGACGCCCATGAATTGAAGGAAAAAGGAACAGACATTGTTATCGGCCTTGTCGAGACCCATGGACGCGCGACTACAGAAGCGGAAATTAAGAATCTGGAAATCATTCCGAAGAAAAAGATCATCTACAAAGGCAAAGAGCTATGGGAAATGGATCTTGATGCCATCATCAAGCGCAATCCGGACGTTGTGATCGTAGATGAACTGGCCCATACGAACGTTCCCGGTTCGAAGAATAAGAAAAGGTATCAGGATGTACTGGAAATCTTAGATGCCGGCATTCATGTGTGGTCTGCTGTCAACATTCAACATTTAGAAAGTTTGCGGGATATTGTTCAACAAATTACAGGAGTTCAAGTCAATGAGCGAGTTCCCGACTTTATGCTCAGCCAAGCAGACGAGGTAGAAGTGGTCGACGTCACTCCTGAAACGCTTCGAGAGCGAATCAAAGAAGGAAAAGTATACAGTAAGGAAAAAATCCAACAGGCTCTCAACCATTTTTTTCGGCGTGGGAATTTGGTTGCTTTACGTGAGCTGGCGCTTCGAGAAGTAGCCGATGACATCGATTTGCGTTTGGAAAAAGAGCGTGCTGAAAGCGGAATTGAAGAGCCCACCGGGGTTCACGAGAAAATTCTCGTTTGCGTTAACTATCGGCCCAACGCTGAAAAGCTGATTCGAAAAGGGAGCCGTATGGCCAACCGTTTAAACGCCGCTCTTTACATCCTTCATATTCAACCAAAACAAGAGCATGATCCCAAAGCCATTGAAGAATGGAGAAGACTTGCCGAACAGTTCAAAGCTGAATTTATAGTGAAAGAGGCCAAATCCAGAAAAGTGGCGCAAGAGATTGTAGATGTATGCCGTCAGTATAAAATTACGCAAATCATCATGGGCATGTCTGCCCGGACCCGTTGGGAAGAGATTTGGAAAGGCTCGATTGTCAATGTCATCATGCAACAACTTCAATATGTAGATGTGCATATTGTTTCAGATAGATAAATAAAAAACATAAACAAAAAAGGGGAATTCGGTCATGCAGTTGGAAATACATTATGTCGTCGAGTCCTCTTTTCGTGGTATTTGACGTTCCTCCGCCCACGGAGAGTATAGTAAGTGCGTTTGCATATAGGTATTGGCATTTAGGAAGTACATAATCCTGACTTCTTGCTCAAATACTCGGTCAAGTACCAATATCTAAAACTGAGGAGGTGCAATTATGCCACAACAAAACCAACAGCAACATATTCAGCAGGCAATTCAGGCTGCTCAGCAAGCACAGCAAGCGGTACAACAAGCACAAACAAGTGCAAATCCACAACAGTTACAGCAAGCTCAACAACAATTGCAACAAGCTCAACAGCAGTTACAGCAAGTACAAAGCCAAGCTACTCAAGCCAACGCGGCACAACAACAGCAATTACAGCAGGCACAGCAACAACTTCAACAGGCTCAACAATCCATGCAACAGGCCCAAGCTACTGCCAATGCTGCCCAACAAAATCGTTTCAGTTAATAAATGATCAGGGGGAAGATCATATGACTTCCCCCTCACCTCTTCCATTGATGTTGAACATTGACCTCTTTTCATACTATAGCATGCTCTAATCCGTCACCCTCGTATCCACTAAATCCATTATTTCCTCTAGCTCATTCCAATGATCACTTACCCACAATATCTCTTCAAAAAAACGAACTGATTCATGATTCCACTCCTCAACATCAGCCCAACACCATTTAGGAGATTCATAACACCACAATAGCCTTAAAGAACGAATTAAATCCGCTTTCGATAATGGGAGATGCTCAATATAACCAGATACAAAAGAAGCAACCGTTTCTAAGTTCAATTGCGACGAATAAGAATCAAAAGTACAAGACAATAAAGTACGAGCAATGTCCAATTCATAAAAACCTACTTTTACACGATCAAAATCCAAAATGGCCAAACATTTTGTAGGCGAAAACAATAAATTATCAACCCACAAATCCCAATGAATCCAATGAGGACGACATGTTTGAAAATAATCTAATTGTAGCTGGTCTACAATCTTTCGTTGATTTTCTAATGCCCGAATAACACGGCTTGACGGTTGTAATTTTTGCGCTCTCTTCCATTGTTCTTTCCAGCTATCCAATATTTTCTGTTTATCCATCGACCAGGATGTTTCTGTAACGGGTATCTCTTTTAAAAGGAAGTGCATATATCCAATAACTCTTCCCAAGTCATAAATTTGTTCTCTGTTTACCTCTCCAGGCTTCACTAAAACACCCTCACTATGCTCCATTAACATATAATTAATCCCTTGATCAGTTTGTAAAACAAATTGACCTTTCCATTGATAAGGCTTTGGACAGGGGATTCCTTTTGTATTAAGTTGATCTTGAATACCCAAAGAAAATTCAATTAAAGGCAGCCGCTCCGATGAATAGCGCATAGGTGAATATTGTTTTGCAAACAGTTTTCCAACACTGGTTTCCAAGATCCACTTAAGATTTTTCCAACCCCTATAGACCGGGGCTTAACATCATAAGCTGTTCATCAATCTTAGCTCTCAAACGGCTTTCAATTCGTTCAAACATCTTGTATTCAACTCGACTGTTTTTTTTGTTCCATAACCACTTTCCAATAACTCGACCATTTAAAAGAATACAGGAAGAAATTTCTCCATTTTTCAAAAAGATTTCATCAGCTTTTGAGTCAGCATAACGCCATCGTGACTCAAAATATCCTTTTAGTGTAGGATCCTCATAAGCACAAATCGAAATAATTGGGGATTCAAGTGGTTGAGTTAAAATCAGTTCTTCTTTATTTTTCCGCGGAGGTGTAAAGTTCAGTATTGAATGAGTCGATTAAAACGATTTGATATCCTTTGGAAGAAAGGTGTTTTTGAACAACCCGAACATCCAAACCCGTCCACCAACATATATCCTTAAATGAGACTGGTCCATAGTGCTTAATATAAAAATCAATTAGCCTCGCTTCAGCCGCCTCTTTCCCTACCGAATTCAAATTTAATTCCGGATATATACCTGGTGTATAACCATAGATTCGAGATTCCCTTGTCCAATGACCACTTTCGTTTATGTAGCAGAAAGTCCCTTCTTCCCAGCAGAGTTTAATCATTCTCCTCAGAAAATAGATTGGATTTGATAACTGCTTTTTTATCCGTTCAAAAAACCGTTGTTCAAGCATGCTTTGTATCAATTCCTCTGACGAAGATGGTTTCGACCTTACTAGGTCGATAAGATATTCTTTACATAGGTTAATATCACGCTCATTGACTCCTAACTTCTTAAAAGACCTTGTGCAAACGGGAAGGCGCTGTTTCAATGTTGCTTGATGCACGATGGGAGCCACTTTAATAGGTACGATATGCAATGTTTTTCTCATACAACGAAGTTTTATTAAAGATGATCTCATTTGTTTTTGTAAATCAATAGATTGAAACCCCTCGACCCTTGTATGTAGTGAAACAAAAGGAGTAGAGATGCGAGCAGTGTGCAGCCCAACAAGGCTCGATAACGCCTGCTGGACACACGCTGCTTTTGCATGAGGGGCTAAGTGATGCTTTTTGAGAAAATAGCTTCTTAATTGGTTTAGTGAAATACGTTCAACCATTTTTTCGCCTCGATTGTAGAAATGTAAGTAACTCTGGTTTGTTGTTGATAATCATGTAAGACTGGGGTGCTACAAATTTAAACCGATCCCGAAGCTCATTTAATGAAACTGGATCAATCTTCTCGACAGATAGAACCGGTATTGCATATCCTTTTTCAAGTCCTTCAAGATACTTTAATGTTGCTTCATATGCACCTGTCCCCGGTTCTTCATTTTCACAAATCTGCGCAATCTCATGAACGGACCCGATAATGGGTTTTCCCAACTTAACGATACCAGTAATGGATTTCACCGGACTAACCAAATAAATGAAGGCGGTCACTGGTCGGTTAACGAATTTACGCCGATATTCGTACCTTTTGTAACCATCAAGCATTTGTCCAAAGTATATCTCCTTCAGACTGAGCACAATAAACGTTTCATCAGATTGATCCTTTGATTCGATCTCCAAGGAAAGTTGTTCATTTTCCATATGAATCTCCCTTACTTCTCCAGGATGAGTTGAAAATAATCAACAGAGTAGTTTCGGAAAAGTTTGCTTGGGTTTTTAACCCACTCCTGTACTTCACCCCAAAGTTTATCAAATCCTTCAGTTCCATAAGTGGACAAAAAGGCGGAAAAGTCTATCAATCCCTTTGGCAAATAGTTATAAGCCCCTTTTCTAACATACAGCGATTTAGAAAACTTGGCTCCCGACCAATCAACGATGACAGGCGCAAAGATGCGTGTCGCAATTTTCCAATACCCCAACTCAAGAAGTCCTTCACAATGTACGCGAAGAGCCCATACCCCCGACCAATCTCCACCATCAACCATGATGCTTAACGTCTCATTTTCTTGATCTTCTTCAATGATGAAGGCTCCCTTGATGAGATCGCGTAGAGCTGCATTAAAATCAACAAAATCTTGATTGTCCTCACGAATCGTAACTTGATGTTCACCATGTTCAAAACAACGGCTTACCATCGTTACCGAATCCTCAGTTATATCTTTAATTTTGCTTGTTTTGGCGTGTTTATCCGCAAACTTACAAACAGGACAAGGAAACCGTACATGTAGTTTCTGATCACTTGGGCTAACAATCCGGGCAAACTCATCGTGACTCTGCAAAATTCCAAGTAAAATCCTTCTCACAGTAGGCAGATTTTGATATTCCTCATACGAACGAATAACGTGAGGGACGCCAGTTTTCTTCGATAGTTCGGCAAAGATATAGCGAAAGAATTCCATATTTGTATCCGCCAAAGATCGGCCATCATGTATGATGTCGCTGAGACTTTTCTGGTAAACAACACCATCAACCTCTAATTTTTGTGCGGGGCTGTTTTCCAATTGATCAAATATGACTTTGACCGGTAATGAATAATAATCCCCTAAGTACTTACCAACAGCAAACGCAGTCATCATCGTTGTTACCGTTCCCAGATGAGGATGGCTGTTTGGCTGAGCAGAGCAGTTGATAATAATTTCTTTCTTTCCTTGAATTTTATTGCTAACCAGATCAGCAAGGTCCGACATAATATATCCGATTCCTCCCGGAGGATAGAAAACATTATCCAAACTAGCCAAGGTTCCCATTAAAAATCCCTCCATCAAATTTGTTTTCAATGACTTAATGCAAACACAATCACCGAGTCATAGTAAGGATCATCGGCAATATCCACTTTCTCCAAATGGAGAATGTCATACGAGTAGCGATGCGCGACGTAATCAATTAGCTTCAGGTTCAAGTAAGAATTGTCATGGCCTTCTTTTCCAATTAAATGAGCACTTCTGGTCCAGTTTGCACCGATAACCCTACCTCCAGGTTTCAAATAGCTCTTGAGAAGCTCAAAACAATTTATAAACTTTTCAGGTGTTTGAGCCAACCCAAATGTACCGAACTCGGTAATTAAATCATATTTGCCAATGTGCTCAATCGCCGGCCAATTACTCATTGCATCAAAAACCAGATAGTTTCGTACCTTCTTCTTCATTTCCAAGACATGCCGATCCGTCTTGGCAAATAACTTAAGGGCTTCTTGATAACATGGTGGGACTTCATCACTTTGAACAAAATCATCAAGAACTTTTAAAGCTTCTACGGAGATGTCATTGCAAGCTATCCCCTTTACTTCCTTTAAAGGGATTGACCACAATAAGGTGGACGGACCCGCACCAAGATCAAGCCACTCTCCCCCATGTCCCCACTCGTTCAAGACCGAAAGAATGTTTTCAGTTCCTTGGCCAAAGCGGAATTCATCATAGTAATAGTTCTTGAAATAGCCCTGAAAATAAGCCAATCTTTCAGGGGCCAAAGGTACAGTCTGAAAATCAGTTACCTTCACTTTGTTTTTACATTGCGAAGATCTCATAATGAAACTCCTCTCAATACCAGCTTTCTCTTTAGTAGTAAAACCATTCGCTCTGACTCTGGAGTATAGGGAGCCCGATCGTAATCCCCGTAAACTGCTTGCACTTCCAATGCAGTTTCCTTACACAATGACAGAAAGTGATCCAAGTCGTATTTCCTCAGTAGCATGTCTGCCATACAGATTTCTTTTTCACCGTTTCCTTCAATTTCGTAGAAAAAGGTGAGGAACAAGGAACTTGGCATTTCATGTTGAATACGAGAACGCGTTAATGATTTTCCATTTGGTAATTGTCTTGTCCATTCCTTGACTAACTTACCGTTAGGAACAGCCGGATCATAATAGCTGGGCCCAATTTGGCTTTTTGATTGAGGGGTAAAGGTAGCCAGATCTATCAGTATTGTTCCATTTATTGAGAGATGCTTACGAAACGATAAAAGCGCCTCAATCGCATCACGTTCATTAGTAAGCAATTGAAATGCTTCTTGAGGGACAAGAACTAAATCAAATTCCTTTTTTAAATTCAAGTCCCTCATATCAGATACAATTGCTTGCATACGGTCTTGGATATTCGATTGGTTAATTTTCTCTTTTACTATTTCAACCATTGACTTCTCAATATCCACTTCTGCAACAAAGCACCCTGTCTCCGCTAGCCAAGAAACATTGCGGCCCGTGCCACATGGAACCTCCAAAATGGAATGGACATCAGGGCTCACTAAACTTCGTAAAAAATGTTGATCTACGTTAGTGTCGTATTCAACATCATAAAACTGTGCACGCTCTTGATATGTGATTTTTCTTGCATTTAAAATCGTTGGGAGTTTAGACATGCTTGGCCTCCTCCCGATCAATCATTTCCATATGCCTTGCTACTTCGTGATGAACGATCCTGCCATTTTCAATGATTTTCCCAGCAGCCGAAATACCATCAAAGAAGTTGGTATTGAAAATGCTCTCTCCTAAATTAAGAAGATAAGGCGCAACTAAAGGACTTACCGCCCTCGTTGTCGTTGCCGGCACTGCCGCCGGCAACAAGTCAATTTTGCAATGAAGAACGCCAAATCGTTCGTATACCGGTTGGTTAAACGATGTAAACTGGGAAAATGTCGGAAGATAACCGGCTCCATAGCCGCAAGTTACATCTACAATCATCGAACCAGGTTTCATCATTTTTACCAGCTCTTCATCAATCATCGGTGGCGTATCATATGTGGAAATTTGAATCGCACCAATCACCAGATCCGCATCATTTAATTCTCTGGCCAAAACTTCTCGTGAATTAACCAAACACCTTACAGAGGGAGGAACAGTAGCCTGAAACCGACGCAATTTTTCTCGATTTGTTCCCAAAACAACGACTTCTGAACCTAATGCAACAGCAAACCGAACGGCCGCACCTCCCGCCGTGCCATAACCGATAACAACGACCTTTGGCGGCTCCACCCCTACAACATCGCTCAATAAAACCCCCGAACCTCCTAAATGGCTCTGCAAATGATAGGCTCCATAAAGTACAGCCATCTTACCCGCTATCTCACTATCCGCAAAAGACATTGGAAAAAAGCCATCCATCGTCCGAAAAAACTCAAAAGCATAAGCTGTCAAACCACAATCACAAAGCACTTTTGTCAACTCAGGATTTCCTTCCGCGTGAAAAAAAGCTCCTATATGCATATCTGGATGCAAATAATCATACTCGTGAGGGCCAGGAGACTTAAATTTGACGACAAAGGGACTTGCTAACCAAGCTTCCGAAGTTGAAACAATCTCCGCGCCAGCTTCTCGGTATTCCTTATCTGAAAATCCCGACCCTTTTCCTGCACCCGTTTCAACGAATACTTGATAACCAGATTGGCAAAACAGTTTTACTTGATCTGGCATTAGATATGCTCTTTTTGGTTTTCTGAGCCTCCATTTTTAACCCTCCATTCATACTTCCAATCTACCGTTACAAACTGAATTTTTTTCACTTTTACTCTTAGCCGATAGAAGAAGATCGCGGTCCCTGCAATCCAAGAAAACAAAAACGCATCCATTAATAGATCCCATAATCCATCCTCAGTCGTATACAAATGAAAAGTCTTAGCAATGACAACAAAAACCAGATAAGCACTTCCTTGAATCAACCAGGTATGTTTATCAATGATGTCTACGACATCGCTGTTTACTTTTTTAGAAAGAAACCAAATACGCCAAAAAGCACAGTATGCACCCACAACAGCAAGAAACATTGACCAAAGAAACATACAATCGCCCTCCAAGTTGGGCCAGAAGCAACGGAGCCGGCCGCTGCCCCTGACCAATTTAGCTACTGATTTATACCGCTCTTAAACTCCCAACAACCGTTAACACAAACCATCTCCAGCACTTGATTACCAGATGAATCTAGTACCACTGGAAGCCCCACTTGTACCAGCTAAACCCAATTTTCCTTATCTGTGTTTACGGAATAATAAGGAAACTGTACATGTGCTTTGTTTTCTCCGATCATTCGTACCCTCCATCATTTGAACCAGAATCTCCAACACTTAAACAGACCCAAACGATCTTTATCTCGCTTCACTTTCTTGCATTCATGCAATGTAACATTGTGAGCCTCTAAAAAGCGGGCCAAATCTTTGCTGCCGAATTTCATTTCCTTTTGTTTGCCGCTTGATTCATGAAAGATAAGCATTCCGTTCTGATTCGTCATACCAAAATCTAATCAAGGCAGCTTCTCCTTTCAGAAGCTCCACCCATCCAACCGTACGTGTTATAATACCAGTGTCAAAATCTTTTTTAGGGAGTCTCTTTTGGCTCTCTTTTTTTGTTGTCTTGGAACAACATCATACGATCCAAATCGTAATGAATAACATTCAATTCATCTAGTGAAACATCATGTGCTTCCAAAAAGGTGTTCATTAGTTCAGAGTTGATCTTGATTTCCTTTCTCTCTTGGGTCTCTACATGAATGACGACTACTTTCTTTCCAAAGATGTCATGCCAAAATCGAATCATCCTGTAGCTCCTTAGTCTGGAAAATCCAATAAACAGTAGCAACATACATCCCACTGAGCCAAGTAACTAAGCCTGAGGCGGTTCACTGTAGAGATGTTTCATGAAGCTCCACCTCCTTTCGTTGCAAGGATTATGTCATCCTTTCGCCACGGAGGAGCGTCAGGTTGAACACCGATTTCAACAAGTCTTTGGTTTGTTTGTTCTGATGTGAGGTAGTGAAGGTGACCTTTGGGATCGTAGTACGCCTCCTCTAAAATCCAATACACATCTCGTATTGTTAATGGCCGAGATTCTAAGCGGTTAAGTTCTACCCTGTATGTCTTCCTTGTGATGGACCTTTGTCTTTAAACCACCAAGTGAACCAGCACACTCGTTTTTCCATATTCTTCATGCCTGTTCATTTCCTTTTTCCTTGGTCCGTAAAAACATCATGGGACCAACCACTGACAATATGCTTTCCATCTTCCACTTCTGCATAGATGTGACGAACAACGGGTATATGGAAGTTCTCTCCATTTTGTAAAAAAGGTTGATTGTTGTAACCTCTGGCTTTTTAGCTACTTGAAGATCGTATGAAACAGTTACATTGCTACTATCATCTGTTTTAACCTTATCTACTAGAATATATTGATTTTCTATGTTCCTTAAGAATGTTTGTACCTGCTCTACTTGACCTCTAATGCTTACTTTCAGCATTTTTTACCTCCTTACTTTTTTTGTTTAAGCTAAACGACCAAATCTTAATTTGGGGACCCTTGTTGTAGGTCATAAATAAATGACGTGACCTGAATTTGCCTGTCCTTCAATTTGAACTGTAAGCAAAATTTCACCACTTTTCACCAAAAATGTGATCACTTGACTATTTGAACAAGAAGATATAATATGCACGATAAGCCTAGTAATAGTATGATTTAGATTATGAAAAATTAGAACAAACTGAAAAGTTGGTAACTTAATAGACTAAGGTATATAATATTCATACTAATAGGTTGATTGATTGTGAGGTTGTAGGTATGGATTACCATTATGGAATAACTATTCGTGAAGCTAGGGAAAAGTTAAATATGACGCAGGCACAATTAGCTGAGAAATGGCCCCAAGCGGGCGGTGGAACCGGTGTAAGTGTGAATTACGTGTCTGAAGTGGAACGTGGCATAAAGAATATCACTGATCCCCAAACACTTCGCCGTTTGTGTAATATTTTACAAATTCCACTCTGGAAAATGGGGCTTTCTGATTACGACCCATTTAACCCGAGTATCTTTTGCGGAACTTTTATGTATGATGAAACTTTGAACACAGCTGAGAGTTTGATAAAGCGTACATGGAATCTTCGTCGTGTTATGTCTTTGCCGTATGTTGAAGAGGCTGTCAATGATCTGAATCGGCTTTTTGATTACTTACAAGAGAATACTCCTCCTCCTGTACGACTGGACGAACGCTTTCAAATGCTCTACGCCCAAGTATTAAGACTTAATGGTGTACTCGATGTCGAAAAACAGCGATATGAAGATGCTCTAAACAAATTCCGCAAAATGAATGAGATCGCGAAAGCCATTGATCATCCGGCTACTCTGGCTATGAGTTACCTAAATATAGGTACAGAACTAGAGCGAATGGGAAAACAAGATGAAGCGATTGACTACCTTGAGATGGCAAGAGATGAATCCTTCAGAGCGTCGAAACATGTTATAGTCGTAACTAACGCCTACCTTGCAAGAACATATGCTAGTGCTGGATTGAAAGTGAAGTTTGAGAGAGCCATAGAAGCCGCTTTACGTACAGCAAGAAGTATTGAAAATTTTAACTATGGTGATGGAACAGATTTTGTGTTCCACTCTTTAAGTGGTGTACTCGCAGAAAAGAGCTATGGCTATTTAGAACTTGGAGAGCCAAAGGAAACCTTAGCCATGAAAGAGGAAATTAAGAGCCAGATCGCCTTGGAAGCGAATATCTGGTTGGATGCGTGGATTCCACTTGATTGGGCGAGAGCATATCTCATGTTAGGTCAGGTGGACAATTGTGTACAGGCAGGGCTAGAATTCTATCGAAAGGCCAAATTATTGAAATCTCCTCATGCGAAAAGCCGCGCTTATCGACTATTAAACACGATTGAAGCAGCGGGTTATAGTGATGTTCAGAGCGTAAAAGAGTTCCAACATATCCTCGATAATGAGGAGGATAAGAACGAATTAAAAGAGCTGGATGCTCGCTACTCCACCTAAATAAATTCCAATAAAGGGGCCTTCGGTCTAATACCGAGAGCCCTTTTTAGTTGAACTTGCCAGCTTTCAAATTCTTTATCAAGATACTAGGGCGTGTCTGGTGAATGATTAATTGAGCCACATGATCAAGGAAATCAAGGTAATGGCAGCACAAAAATAAACCGCCCGTTTTTCATAAC
>NZ_JBHTBW010000071.1:0-2879 GCF_042665195.1 Laceyella putida | reverse complement strand
TTTAGTTGAAAAAGGGTGAAAAAGCGAGCTTAAGATACACTCTGTCCAAAATTAAGGGGTTAATCCGATGATGCTGTTCAACAGTTCAATAACACCCTCAAAGAATTAGAGAAAACATTAGGTCATGAAAAAACAAACCTTAAACCTTTGTGTCTTAATCACTTATCCATCATTGAATTTAAACGCGGCAACAGAGAAAAGGCTCTACGTTATGCAGAACAAGGCTTAAATTCATTCGATCTTAATGGAGATCGTAAGTATTACTACATGGCTCTTCAAACAAAGCCATTTATTTACGAAGTTTAGGCAGACAAGAAGAAGCTTTGAAAACTCTAGAAGAAATAAATATAAACTCGCTTGAAATAGATATTGACTACGCACTTGGAGTTCATGCATTGCGAGCAAGACTTAAAGAAGATATTAAAATGTTTGAGAATGCAGCCCAATGCGCCAAAAAAGGATTGGAAATAGCAAGAATCAATTATAACTATGAAAGGATGTTGGAACTGTACATTATCTTAGCAGACATTTACATAAGCAGCCACAAACTTCATAGAGCAAAATCTTGTTTAGAAGCTGGGATTGTCCTCAAGAATAAAATCACTCGGAGACATTGGTTGATTCTTGATGCTTATCTTAAATTAGGAGTTGTCCATTTCAAGATAAAAGACAACTCTTCATCTCGTAAATACTTGCAGGAGGCAAGAAAAATTGCGGAAAAAGAAAATGCTGTGCTAAAATATGCTCAAGCAATGCTCTTTACTGCAAAAACCTTTGTACCCGATCGTAAATATGAAGAGGCACTTTCCAAGTTTGAGGAAGTGATTAAACTTCGCACCAATGAGGAAACTTATTTAGAAGCCCTTGAAGGGTTGATGCAAGTTTACCTCTTGTTAGGAGATAACGTAAACTATATTAAGTATTCAAAGTTATACTACAAGGCACAAGGTTTCGATTTATAATAAGGGGGGGATACAAATGCAAACAACTCGTTTTTCAAACGGAGATCCAGAACCAACTGGTGACTAGTTAAAGAAGAAGGGTAATAGCATACTGGCTATTGCCTCTTCTTTTCAGCTTGATTGTATAAATACGTTAACGGAAAATATATAAAGAGAAACGGAGACAGTTTATTTCCGTTTCTCAGTTTGATGTACCTTACAACTTTTTTATTACTATTTCACCTTGCTTCTCTTGAATAACCTGCTTAACAACCCCTAAAATTTTCTCCACATAAGCAGTATCAAATATCTCCTTTCCATCCACCGTCACCCTATACATTGGTTTCGGTTTGGCAGGGGCTTCCGGTACATACTTTACTCCAAAATACTCACAGATTCCTTTGGCCGTCGCAACAGCAAACGCCTTTTGCACTTCGGGATCAACCATCTGTACGGCTTCTTCCAAACCTGGGTCATCCATAAACCCGTACTCAACTAAAACTGCCGGCATATTCGTCTCTCTCAACACATGGAAGTTCGCTGTCTTGATTCCTCTGTTTTTTCTATAGACACCCGAACGCAACACCTGATTGTGAATCAATTCCGCAGCCCTTTTTCCCCTTCGGCTACCGGCCCAGTGATACGTCTCCGCACCTTCTCCACCACCAGCATTATAATGAACCGAGATATACAAATCGGCTCCTTTTGCATTGGCCAAACTCGTCCGAGCAGACAACGGTATATCCTCATCATCGGGGGCTACAAGCAATGTGCGGAACCCACATCTTCTCAGTTCGATATCCATATACTTCACTACTTCATGATTAAATTCATTTTCCCTTACGGATCTACCTCCTAACTTTGGAATAGCAGGCGTCCGTTTTCCAGGAGTCCGCGCCCCATGCCCATCGTCCAACGCTACCAAGTAACTCATTCTTTATCACTCCCTTTGTCAGCATTACCTTTCTCACTTAACACGGCTACGGCCTTACGAATTACGTCAGGGATCGGAACCCCTGCCCTCCCAATGTTCTCGATGATACTGATCACTTCATTGGCAATATAAAAAGCGATAGTCGCATCTCGAAGCATGTGACCATCGCTTAATGTTTGATCCAACAAGTTGGCAACTGCAACAACCATAAACATCAGCACTTTGCCCGGAATCCCATTGTTCCCCACTCTACTAGAGAGCTTCCCTTGTTTTCCAGAAGCAATAACCCCACTGACATAATCAATGCAAGCTAAGGCAAACAAGGTGATTAATGCTTGCGAAATCCCTCCCCATAAAAACGAAGCAATCCCTCCAAGGATTCCTGTTGCCGCCTTCACCCACTGCTTCTATATGATATAAGTTCATAAACTCCTCCACTCCTTAACGCAAAATCTCATTATCTGCGTGTGAGGCACTTTGCTTCATTTTGTCTACTAAGCGAACTGGGACATTTCCAAAGACCACTTCTAAATCGATCTTGTTTGGCTCATACACCTCTTTACCACAGCAACCCGCGATCCATTAATACCCCAGTTCTTATCTTCCACCGTAACAAATCCCAGATCCCAATCCTTGCGATACTCAAATGTATCAGCGATCTTTGCCTCCAAGATAATCTCCGTTCTCATCTCCGCCAATTTTTGTCTCCCACGTTCTCTCAATCGACTAACCCACTGTCGGATACATCCTCGCCCTGTTCCGGTTGAATATCACAGGCATCGATAAACACTTCATATCGGTTAATCCCTGAACGCCAGTTATCAATCATCTCAATGCGTCGATCTTATCCTTCACCATCTTCTGCCCATCCGTTTACTATCGGAACTACCGAGGCCTCGTAATTGGATCACTCCCTCCTACTCCCAAAACTTCCGGTCCAACGCCCGGTACTGGATCGCCTCGGCGATATGGGCCACCTGGATCTTCTCCGCTCCCGCCAGGTC
>NZ_JBHTBW010000070.1:0-28824 GCF_042665195.1 Laceyella putida | reverse complement strand
GTTATGAAAAACGGGCGGTTTATTTTTGTGCTGCCATTACCTTGATTTCCTTGATCATGTGGCTCAATTAATCATTCACCAGACACGCCCTAGGAGAAAGTGAACCTAGAGCAAATGTGCCGTCTGCTTGACTTTTACGATTCCAAAGGCATTTTGCACCGGGTTGACGGCGATCGGCCGATCGAGTATGTGACAGAATCCATTTATAAACAAATTTTGACAACTGGTGTTCAGCGGGGTAAACGATGAGTCAATAATCTTGGTTTCTTAACCTAAAAGTTATATGAGCGGAAAAACCTATTCCAGATGAGCGCCGATGGACAAGTGAAGCGAATGGGTAAACGGTTTTGGAGCGATCACAATAGCCATTTCTCCATACAAAAGATGGTTTTGAAATAGCTTCTAGAGTGATGAGCGTGGGATTTCATTAACGGAATATATAAAAAATTATATGTTAATGTTGAATGATATTGATTTGGGGTGAACTTATTTGGAGCAAGGGCGTTTATTTGATGGAACAGGTATTTACGATGATTCTTTTCCAGTTGCTTTAGATGAAAAATTTTCAAAGAATTACTGCTGTTGAGGCTTTAAAGTTAAAAAGACATAATCCCAAAGCTACATTCTATTGTCCTAAGTGCTATAAGTTAAATCCAGAGAAAAAAACAAAAGTTGAACCAAGTAACCATGAAACTCCTCGATTTAATCGAAGCAAAGGAGAATCTCATTTAAATACTTGTATATATAAACATAAAAACGCGGAAAACTACTTAAAAGAGATCACCCAAAGAATTTCAATCGACGATCCTTCCTACCACCACATCGCCATCTAGCTAAGAAAAAGAATGTGCTTAAACCAAAATACAAGAGCGATCGCAATGGCCATTTCTCCATACAAAAGATGGTTTTGAAATAGCTTCTAGAGAAATGAGAAAGGATGGCGTTTTGTCGTGAATCTTCCGATCAAGGATCAAACCAAATCGCCCCGGCGTATCAAAATCCGGGACGACAATCCACTTCAATAACGCATAAACTTAGGAGGTATATAATTATGAAAGCGCTTATATTCCGTGGGCCGGGAAAGATCGAGTGGGTAGAGAAAGACAAGCCAACAATTCAGAAACCGACGGATGCAATTGTCAGAATCACCAAAACGACGATTTGCGGCACGGATTTGCATATCTTAGGCGGTGATGTACCGGCGGTAACCGACGGCCGAACTTTGGGACACGAAGGTGTTGGCATTGTAGAAGAAGTCGGCACGGGTGTCAACAATTTCAAGCCCGGCGACAGAGTGCTGATTTCTTGTGTCACTTCCTGTGGAAGATGCGATTATTGCAAAAAAGCGATGTACGCCCACTGTGAAAACGGCGGTTGGATTTTGGGGCACCTGATCGACGGTACCCAGGCGGAATACGTTCGCATCCCTTATGCCGATACCAGCTTGTATCACATTCCTCCGGGAACCGATGAGGAAGCCCTTGTGATGTTGAGCGACATATTCCCGACAAGTTTGGAAATCGGGGTGATCCACGGCGAAGTTCAGCCGGGGGATGTGGTCGCTATTGTCGGGGCCGGGCCGGTCGGAATGGCGACCCTTTTGACAGCGCAACTTTATTCGCCAGCGGAAATCATCATGGTCGACCTGGACGATTATCGCTTGGAGCTGTCCAAAAAATTCGGAGCCACTAAGACGGTTAACAGCTCAGAGGGAAATGCGGTTGAACAAGTGATGGAATTAACGGATGGGAAGGGTGTCGATGTAGCAATTGAGGCAGTCGGTTTTCCAGCAACCTTCGACATCTGTCAGCAAATCCTGAAGCCCGGCGGACGGTTGGCCAATGTGGGGGTTCATGGCAAACCTGTGGAATTGCACTTGGAAGAATTGTGGATTCGCAACGTCAAGATCACAACCGGGCTGGTTAGCACGAGCACGACACCCATGTTGTTAAAGACAGTGCATTCTGGAAAGATCAAACCACAACAATTGATCACCCATCGCTTTCCACTGGACCAGATCATGCAGGCGTACGAGGTGTTTCGCAATGCTGCCAAAGAAAAAGCGATGAAAGTGATTTTATACAATGATTGACCCTCTTGGCAAAGCTGTTTCCCACTTGCTCCCGTAGCCGGCATCGCTTTGTAGGGATCCTCGGCGGCAAAGTATACAAACCCTCGACTTTTTCGAAAGAAAAGGTCGAGGGTTTGTCAATATCCTCAGGATGAGAGTTTCTTTTCTTATTTCAAATTTATCCCTTTATGTTATCGCTGAGCAAAGAGGCTAACCCCTCATTTGTCATTCTGCAACCGACATAAAAAGGGCCAAATTCTCCAAATCGCGCACTTACCTCATCAAACCTCATTTCACTTACCAGCTTTTTAAAAGTCAAAGGGTCGTCTGAAAATAAGGAAACTCCCCATTCCCAATCATCGAAGCCGATCGAGCCTGTAATGATCTGCCGAACCTTCCCCGTATAACCCAATTTTTCCGCTTCTTTTTTGGCGCGGTCATTGTATGACTTTACGCTTAACGTGGAATAGTGCGGTGCCAGCACGATGCTGACCGCTTCTTCGATTCCATCCTCGTGCATTTGCCTGACAGCATCCTCAACAAACGGAGAGATATGCTTCAATCCGATATAGGCTTGAAATGTCCGATCGGATGACCGGGAATTCAATTCTTTTTCCAATGCGGCAGTTTGATCTTCCCTAATCTTCGTTAAAGGCGAAACCTCGCCGATCATTTCATATCTGCGCTTTAGGTCTTCCAAAAGCTCAGTCGGTGGTTTATTGCCCCGGCGAATATGCGTATAGTAAGGTTCGATTTCTTCCGGACTTCTTGGTGTACCATAAGCCATCACCAATAAACCGATGTTTAGACCGGTCCTTTTTCAAGAAGGCTAATGAAACATGCATTCCTTTTTTATACTTTTTTCATTACTTGAGTTAACACTTGTGCCGAATGATGCAGTTTTTCCAGTTCCTGCTCTTGCAATTTCAACTCGACCACTTCGTGTACGCCGGAACGGTTAACAACTGCTGGAACACCAATATAAATATCATTCAACCCATATTCGCCGCGGAGTAGTGTAGAAACAGTTAATACTGAATTTTCATCGTTTAATATGGCACGAGTTAATCGAGCCAGTCCCATTGCAATTCCATAGTAGGTGGCTCCTTTTCGTTCAATGATATGGTAGGCGGCATTGCGTACATTGATAAAAATCTGATCCAGTTCGTCCTGAGTAGGACCATTTCCTTCTTTTAAATAATCCGATATAGGACGGATTCCAATGCTAGCATGACTCCACACAGGCAATTCCGTATCCCCATGTTCCCCGATGACATAGGCATGCACATTCTGTGGATTCACTTTATAAGCTTTACCGAGTAGATAACGTAAACGTGCTGTATCAAGGATGGTACCCGATCCAATCACACGATGAGCGGGCATACCGGAAAATTTCCAAGTCGCATAAGATAGGATATCAACCGGGTTTGTCGAAACCAAGAACAATCCATCAAAGCCGCTTTTCATCACTTCACTGACAATTGATTTTGTGATTTTCACATTCTTATCAACCAGATCGAGACGGGTCTCACCAGGTTGCTGGTTAGCTCCAGCAGTGATGACCACGAGGTCTGCATCTTTACAATCGCTATAATCCCCTGCCCAGATGCGCATCGGTGAACCAAATGGCAAGGCGTGATTCAGATCCATTGCGTCTCCTTCCGCTTTTTTCTTGTTAATGTCAATTAAAACTAACTCGTTAGCCAAACCTTGGTTAAGTACAGCAAATGCGTAGCTTGACCCAACAAAACCTGTTCCAATTAAAGCGATTTTAGTCACTTTAGACATTTTCATTAGAGATCAACTCCTTTTGATTAATGAGAATTAATATGAAAATTATTTATAATGAATGTTTCCCCGCTATAAATCAAAGGAGAAAGCGGAAAACATATGCTAGCAGATAGGTATAGATACAGGTGATGAATAGTAATGCCAAACTATATTTCAAAGTGAGCCGGAATAAGCTGGATTCATTGCCGGCTTCACCAACTGCTGCCGTAGCAATCGTCACCGATTGTGGGCTGAGCAATTTCCCCATGACCCCTCCGCTTGTATTAGCGGCGACGAGCAAGGCTGGAGATGTCCCGATCTGTTGTGCCGTCACCAGTTGCAAGTGACCAAACAAAGCATTGTTGGCGACAACCGAACCAGTCAGGAATACTCCGATCCAACCAAGAACAGGAGAGAAGAATGGGAATAACTTACCAGTTTTCGATAAAGCCAATCCTAAGGTGGACGAAGTGCCCGAGTAGTTGGCAATATACGCAAAAGCGAGTACAAAACCTATGGTTAAAATAGGTTTCCACAGTTCAAGCAATGTTTCTTTGACCAAATGTACTGTGGTTCTCATATTCACCCGGAACAACAGGAGGGTTAAAATAACCGAAATGAAGATAGCTGTACCTGTCGAAGATAGCCAGTCCAGTTTAAAAACCGCATCATATGGTGTCAGCTCCTTGGCGATCGGAGGAGCGATCAACACATGTTGATGCAGTCCAGGAATTTTAATCTTGGTAATAAGAAATTCCAACGGTCCTCCTTTGTCAAATAAATGTTTAAATGCTTTACTGCTCCAGATGCTGACCAATATCGTCAAGATGTAAAATGGAGACCATGCTTTTATGATCTGCCCGATTGTCACACGCTTGGGTCGGTAAGTTTTTGCGCCATTGTTAAGATGAAAAATGTTTTTTGGTTTCCAGAACTTCGAGAACAGCGTTAAAGCACCCATGCTGATCAGAGCGGAGATAATGTTAGCCAACTCGGGTCCTATAAAGGTGATGGTCAAGTATTGTGCCACTGCATATGATCCACCGACAACGAGCAGAGCGGGAAATATTTCTTTGACACCGCGAAATCCATCCAAAATCCATATCATTAAAAACGGTACGAGAAAGGAAATGATGGGTAATTGAATGCCCAGAATTTTAGACAGCACCAATTTATCGATGTCAGAGACTTGACCGGCCACAATGACCGGAATCCCCATTGCTCCAAAAGCTCCAGATGCGGCGTTGGCAATCAAGCATAGCGTGGCGGCTTGCAATGGTTTAAAGCCTAGTTCTACGAGCAATGCGGCAGAGATGGCAATCGGAACCCCAAAGCCTGACGCGCCTTCCAAAAATGCATTAAACGAAAATCCAATAAGCAAAAGTTGCAACCGTTGATCGTCGGAAATCGAGATGATACTGGATCGAATAATATCGAACTTGCCTGTTTTTACCGTGATTTTATACAGTAAGACAGCTGTAACAACGATCCAGGCAATTGGCCATAAACCATAAGCAAAACCAAAACCAGCAGCACCTAGTATCAAATGAAATGGCATATGATAAACAAAAATCGAAATCACTAAGGCTATTAACAATGTAAATAAAGCGGCAATATATCCTTTTAAACGTAAGATCGTTAAAGTGATCACAAAAAAGATGATAGGGATGGCAGATACGAATGCAGATAGCCACAAATTGTGAAGAGGATCATAGGTTTGTGTCCAAATGTCCATAGCAAACACTCCTTATTTGTAGCCCGAATTCTTTTGGATCGATATTGCATCAGTTGGTTCATGAATCGTCCGGTCCACGGAATACAAGTGCCTTCTTTAGTCTTGGTCGATCCTCACTCAAGCTCGATCAAACCATAACGCCCGTCTTTTCTGCGGTATACCACGTTCACTTCGTCAGTCTCTGCATTGGAGAACACAAAGAAGTTATGTCCCAGCATTTCCATCTTCATGATAGCCTCTTCCACATCCATCGGTTTCAAGTGAAAGCGCTTCGTACGTACCACTTCGATGGGTTCGTCTTCCTCATCAACCAAAGCGTCGGCGGTGTTGCCGTTTTTATAAATCTGCGAACGGAGGCTTCCTTCCCGACGGAGTTTGCGGTTTATCTTGGTTTTGTACTTTCGGATCTGTCGTTCCAATTTATCCACGACCAGATCGATTGAAGCATACATGTCCGTGCTTTTTTCCTCTGCGCGAACCAACACGCCTGGAAAAGGGATCGTCACTTCCACCTTGTGTTCATCGCGGGTCACGCTGAGGGTAATGTGCGCAGCGGCGGAAGGAGGCGTGTCGAAATACTTTTCCAGACGGCTGATCTTTTTTTCGACAAATCCCCGCAACGCTTCCGTTACTTCGATGTTGTTGCCACGAATTACATAATTCATGAAGAGACTCCCCTTTTGCTTTATGCATTATCTTTTATCCACAAACCTCGAGAAACCTTGAGATTCACATCCTCGGCCTCTTTTTCAAGAAACTCATTTCAACCATATTGTTTCGTTCCCACGGATATCGGCACCATCGAATGTTCCGCTGTTGAACATCCTTATGTAGACGGTGTCATCCGCCTACAATTTTTACCTATTTTTCCATAGGTTTCACACTCCATGTTAAACTGAAATTTTGTCTGTGTAATTCGTGTAAGCAATATAGGATCATGATAATGTGAATCATTTCACAAAAATAGGTGTACACAGAAAAACCACATTACGGTTATAGTTTTGTAACTTGACTACTCAAGATGACATCTCTTCATAGGTTTCACCCTTCCATAGTCAATCTGAATTTTCTGTGTAAATTAGTATAAACGATATTAGATAAATAGAATGTGATATATTTCACAAAAAAGAGGTTTTCACTGAAAATCCACATTACAGTCGCCCCAAGGAATCAACACTACATCCTGCAGTCCCAATACTTCTTTCAGAGTTGCGATGAGGTTGTTCCGTTCAGAATCTTGTAAATCAGGGGTAAATTGGGATGAAATAGCAACAAAAATAAATAGGTATGCATTATGGGAGTATGATGACTTTAAAGAATAAACAATTGAATTATGACCGGAAATTGACTTTGAGTATACTTTTTTACCGCTTGCTGTATCAGCCCGATGTTCTGCATATTTCCCTGAAAATATTAAAACCCTCAGCCTTTTCTTCCGAAAAAGCCGAGGGCTTGTTTGTTTCATTTTTCTATTCAATGGATTACTTTATATTATCGGTAAGCAAAGAGATCAACCCCTCACTGGTCAATCTGGAACCGACATAAAAGGGGCCAAATTCTCCAAATCGCGCGCTTACCTCATCAAACCGCATTTCATATACCAGCTTTTTAAAATTCAACGGGTCATCGGAAAATAGGGAAACTCCCCATTCCCAATCATCGAAGCCGACCGATCCGGTAATGATCTGCCGAACCTTCCCTGCATAGGAACGGCCGATCAATCCGTGGCTTCTCATCATCCTTTGCCGTTCTTCTACTGAAAGCATATACCAGTTATCTTCTCCTGATCTCCGCTTATTCATGGGATAAAAGCATGCATATTGCGTTTTCGGCAGGATTGGTTCAAGACGTTCCCGGAATGCAGGGTCGCTATAGGGATCGACCCCCGGAGGAATCGTGTAAGCACTGAGTTCCACGACAGAAATATAGGAATACGGAGTGGAAGTTACATCGGCAAAACCGGTTTTGTCAAACTGGAACTTTACTTCGTTTAATTCGTCAATGGTAGGACGAAGATGGATAAACAACAGATCCGCTTTATTCCCAAGTACGGCATATTGACCTAAGCTGCCTTTACGGTCGTTTTCAACCGCTGAAAATTTCTGAAGGGTGTTTTGCAGCTCCTCAATGATTTGTTGTCGTTCCGAGGGGTTGAGTGATTTCCATTTTTTCCAATCTATTTTTCGAAAATCATGAAATGCATACCAACCATCGTAGGTTTTTATTGCTTCGCTCATTTTTTTCACTTCCTATTCTCTTTATTGATTGTCTGTTATCAAAGGTTAACCATTCGAAAAGGACAAGATGAATCGGCATACGTCTTCCTTTTCCTAGAATGGATCAGCGAAATGAATCACTATAAAGAGCCCGGATTTCTGTTCTTTCCAGAATTGCTCCTGCCAAATAGAAAACGCATACAGAACAAGTATATTACATTACGATCGTCAGCAAAAGGTAGCTTAAAGCGATATCATTCCGTCTCGATCGCTTCCATTCGCTTAGGTGTCTTTTATAGTAACGTGAAATTTTTCACAAAAGGCACTAAAAGTGAGAAACACTCCTTCATTGTGGTTGCTACTTTTGTTTATTATACCAAAAAAGCAAATTCGATAATTAGGAAAAACATCAATTACTACTCTGCTTAGATCTCCGATTCTGTGTATAACATTCGTTCTCCCAGGTTAAACCATACATCCGACAAGTTTGGAAATCGGGGTGATCAACGCAAAGTTCAGCCGGGGGCTGTGGTCGCTATTGTCGGCGCCGGGCCGGTCGGGATGTAGGTTTCCACTACTCGGCTCATTTTTTCACTTCCTCTTCAAATATTGATTTTCCGTTAATGGTTCTAATGGGTCAACGTCGACCCCATTAGCCTCCCTTTTCCTTGGGATGAGTAAGTTTTTAATCCCAGTAAACTTAAAGAGCACACCAAAAGGGGCACGATCGTAACATGGAGGAGAAACGCCATTAGGTTTAATTTCGTTATAATAAGCAGAGCACCACTGAACATTTGCAGAACAGCAAGAAGAAGGGCGTGAAGGCTCCCGACCCATAAATCTTTTCTGTCTAAGCGCATCCGACAGGCTAAGAGGTTCAATCTTAGAATCAATAAAAACAATACAAGGGCCATGAGTCGGTGAGTCAAATCAATGAAAAGTGCTGCGTGCGCTTGACTAAAGGACTCCGTTGGAAAGGGCCATCCCTGGAAATAGACACCGGCCCCGGTGAACGAAACATAGGCACCAAAATAGATGACCAAAAAACAGTAAATGAGAGTTCCCCAACTCCATTTACCCAGCTGTTTAATACGGGTTGTATCGTGCGTGTCAAGCCTTTGACCTTTCCCGGTTTCGATCTGTCGAAGGGTGGCCGTCCACAAATACAATGCGGAAAATGAGACGAGTGACATCCCCAAATGGAGGGCTAGCACTGAAGGGGGATTTTGAAAAAAAACACTCATCGCCCCCAGAGCAGATTCCCCGCCAAAGCCAGCAAAACAGATCCCCATAAGAACCCGGATTACTTTTCTTGTTCGGTATCGTTTCCATGTGGCTGCTGTCAGGAAGGCCAAGAGAAAGAGATCGATAAACACAGTCAATCGATGGATAAACTCAATAGCCGTATGAAGATCCCATTCGGCAGGAAAGATCTCACCATTACAAAGCGGCCAATCTCTCCCACATCCTAACGCTGAACCGGTTTGGGTGTCAATAAACCCCAAGATATTGATCAAAAACAACCCGACGAGGGTTACGAGGGCTAATGGAAAAATGTTGGTTGGTTTCTCACAAGACTTCATCATGTTATAACATCTCCCTCCCCTTTTTTCCGGAGAAAACGAAGAACTAAAATAATGAATCAATGACCATAAAGGTAAACAAAACTGGCAAGTATACCAAAGAAGCAAAAAATGTTCGTTTCGCCCACACAGTGCGATCGTCTTGTTCGTACCACATACGGATCTGAAAGTACAAAAATGCCAAGCCGGATAGAATCGCTGCTGTCAAATAGAAACCGCCTACAGCACCAGTGAAATACAGTCCGATAGAAGTCAACAAAAGAACTACGGTGTAAACCATGCAATCTCTTTTTGTTTTTCTTTGGCCTCGGACCACTGGCATCATCGGAACACCTGCACGTACATAGTCGTCATTTTTCACGATGACAAGCGGCCAGAAATGGGGAGGGGTCCAAAAGAAGATAATCGCGAACATGATTACGGCCGGCCATCCAAGATCTCCTGTCACCGCCGCCCAGCCAATCATAGGAGGGATGGCGCCCGCCCCACCCCCGATCACAATATTTTGCGGTGTTTTTCTTTTTAGCCATATAGTGTAAATCACCGTGTAATACAAAAAAACGGCAAGGGACAACATTGACGTAAGACCGTTAACAACCACCGAAAACCAAATCATGGACAACAGTTCCAATCCAATCCCAAAGAGCAAAGCTGATTGCGGCCGAAGTTGTCCGGAGGGAAGCGGTCGCCCCATCGTTCGCTCCATGATCTTGTCGATGTCATGGTCGTACCACATGTTAATCGCAGCCGCCCCACCGGCGGATAAAGCCAGACCTATTGCCACTTCGGCCATTGTCCAAACATCGGGCAATCCTCCTTTGGCAACGATTACCGCGCAGATCGCCGTAAAAATCATAAAGATTGCTATTCGCGGTTTGGTTAGTGCCAAGTAGGCATTGAATTTCTCCAAATCGATCATCAAAAAGGTTCGTTTCGTTGATTGAACAGAATCCAACAACGGAGTTTTCATTTTTTTCTCTCCTCTTAACGGTTGATCATTGAACTTGGGAATTAAACATCATCACCCAGATCGATCCGGCAACGGCGGTAAACGTAAACTGAAATTTTGTCTTTGTAAATTAGTGTAGCGGTACAAGTCGAAGTGAATGTGATGTATTTCACAAAAAAAGGCGCGTTCACATAAAATAGACATTAACGTTATAGTTTTGTCACTTGACTATTCGCAACTGCTCGGCGGATGATGTCGGGGGCCATGGCCGAAGCGGCCCTGACAAAGGATGAAACCCGCAGATCTGATACAAATCGCCATTTAGTTAGTAAATTCAGGCGAGGGGAACCTGTAAAAAACCCTCCGATAAAAACAATGGCGCCAACCATATAACTGTATCAAATCGTAAACATCCTTGATCCGATAGGCTAACGTACACACGGTGAAAACGTTGATCTAGCAAATCTTAAAGCAAAAGCCTCGTTAATCGAACGAGACGGGAAAGACAGACTTCCTTGCATCATCAATCCTCCTTACAATTAGGGCGTGTCTGACAAATATGTCGGCGGCTCCAAAACCGTTTTCCCATTCGCTTCACTTGTCCTTCGGCGCTCATCTGAAAAAGGTTTTTCCGCCTTCTCCCAATGGCAACTTGATTTGCCAGACACGCCCCAGTGCCAAAAAGAAACACTTCTTGTCTCATATTGTGAGAGGCGAAGAAGTGCTTTCCATATAGGGGAACCTCCCTATATCGACAGGGAAATTCCCTTATCTTTTTACGCAATGCTTTCTGCTTCTTTCAGCAAACAGGGAAATAGAATATTGTTTTCAAGATGAATATGTTCATATAGATCGGATTCAAAGCCGGAGATACGTAACTCTATAAGTGGTTACTGCGTTGAAAGCAGGCTCTTTGTCGTGAACACCGGCATCCAAATGTTTAAAAGAGGGATCCAGTTATTTTTGCAGAAAATTTAACACATCGCCAACCAGTTTTTTTCCCTGATCAATACAGTCAGGGATGCCAGAACCTGCGTAAGAGGAACCCGCCAAAAAGACCCCCGGGAAGCGATAATCCACGCCCTCTCTCACTTTCTTCAACCAGGCTTGATGCCCGACTACGAACTGGGGCATGGCCTCCCTCCAGCGAGTGACACAGGCAAACTCCGGGTCGCTGCTGATAGGAGTGATTCGATTTAAATCCCTCATAACCACATCCACCAACTCCTCATCCGATTTTTCCACAATGGATTCATCCCCCGCCCGTCCCACATAACAACGAAGCAACGCTTTTCCGGGCGGGGCGGTATGCGGCCACTTTTTATGCGTCCAAGTGCAAGCCGTAATCGTATAATTTTCCCGGCGGGGTACAAGAAAGCCAGATCCTTCGCACTTCAGCGGCGCATCCTTTTCCTGAAAAGCAAGGATAACCGTGGCGACAGAGGTAGGGTGTTCTTGTAATGGCCGCAAAAAAGAGGGATTGTTAAGTACCCGGCGAACGACGGTGTGCGGCACCGTCAACACTACGGAATCCGCGTGTAAAGAAGGCCCACCACTCAGTTGCAAATGGTAACCATCCTCATCTTTCACTAACCTCTCTAACGCCGTGTTTTTGACAATATTAACCGCAGTCAGCTGTTTTTCAAGCTCCTCTACCATCGAATGCAATCCTCTTTTCAAAGTGAGGAACGCTCCTTGAGGCTTGGCCGCTGGCTTATTGCCCGGATGTGATTTTTTCATTCCTAATATCATGCTGCGATATTTCTTTTCCATTTGGATAAATT
Organism: Laceyella putida; assembly: GCF_042665195.1. Taxonomy (NCBI): domain Bacteria; kingdom Bacillati; phylum Bacillota; class Bacilli; order Caryophanales; family Thermoactinomycetaceae; genus Laceyella; species Laceyella putida. The sequence goes on along the minus strand of NZ_JBHTBW010000070.1, from coordinate 16,716 downwards.
GAGGAAAAATGGACTGTAAACTCATCTGATCAATGTTCCCTGCATAAACGCCGGAAAGCAGCGGCTCAATGATCCGATCCACCACCTCGTCACCAAAACGGTGACGAAAAAAAGCACCCACAGACGTGTCCTCACTTTCCAATCGGTTTGAACGCGGTAACAACAAGTCAGCCGCCGCCCTCATCTTGCCGGAAAGAGAGATCAGAGGAGTAAAAGCAAATGGAGCCAATTTGGCGGGAACCCCCATCACCGTCCCTTCAGGAATGGAAACAAGGCGATTCCGATACAAAATATAGGCTTGTTTCCCCTGATTGCGCACCAGTTCATGTGCAAGCCCCAAATCGGCAATCAACTCAACCGCGCTTTTCTTCCGTCCCAAAAAAGAATCCGGCCCCCGTTCCATAATAAAACCGTCCCGCACCAGCGTTTGCAATTTCCCATCCAATCGGTCATCGGACTCCAGTAACGTTTTTTTCAAAGGAAGCGCTTGTTCTTTGATCTTAAAAAGCCGCAGACAATCCGGTGATGCCTGAGCCCACAATCACAATATGACGGGTCATGACGGATCTCCTCTCCCAGCTGATTGTTTCTCGACTGCATCAGTGAGGCCATTGATCAATTCAAGTTGGCACCACGGCGAATCACCCCCACACTTCAGGTATTGTCGTATATTGATGAACAAAATGGGTTAACTTTTTTAATACGTCCACTTGCACTTCCGGGAAGATTCCGTGCCCCAGATTGAAAATATAACCGGCTCGTTCCATCCCTTGATCGAGAACCTGTTTGGCCCTTTCTTCTATCAGTTCCCAAGGCCCAAGCAAGAGAGAGGGGTCCATATTTCCTTGCAACACTTTGTTTATCCCCTGTGCTCTCACAGAACGGATCGAAGTTCGCCAGTCGAGTCCGATCACACTCACAGGCAACTTGTTCCATTCGGCCAACAGATGGCCGGCGCCGATTCCAAAATAGATGGTGGGCACTCCCATCTTTTGCAGTTCATCAAAAATAACCCGCATGGTTGGGGCAACATATGTGCGGAAGTCAACATCGCTTAATGACCCCACCCAGGAATCAAACACTTTCACCGCATGCGCACCGGCTCTAATTTGCGCCTTCAGATAAGTAAGCGTCATATCCGCCAATTTTTCCATCAGAACTTGCCATGCTTTCGGATGCGCGTACATCAACCCTTTCGTTTTGTGGTGATTTTTGGAGGATTGGCCCTCAATCATATAACTGGCAAGTGTAAACGGTCCCCCGGCAAAGCCGATCAATGGGACAGACAGTTGTTGGTTGAGAATGCGAACCGCCTCCAAAACGGTAGGGATATGGGCTACCGGGTCCAGTTCACCCAAACGATGGATATCCGCCTCGGTCCGAATGGGATTGGTGATCATCGGACCGATTCCCGGAAAGATTGCCACATCTATGCCCAGATGCTTAACCGGGGTCATGATATCCGCAAATAATATGGCCGCATCCACTCCCAATTGCTCAACCGGGAGACGGGTTATTTCGACGCAAATCTCGGGATTCTCACTCATTTCAAAAAAAGAGTGCTCCCGCCGAAGCTTGCGATATTCTGGCTGATATCTTCCGGCTTGCCGCATATACCAAACGGGCACATAAGGGGTCTCTTCTTTGCGACATGCTTTCAAAAACACATCATTAAACGGTTTGTTCATCAAACATTCACCTCTTCGACTAGGGCGTGTCTGATAAATATGTCAGCGACTCCAAAACCGTTTTCCCATGCGCTTCACTTGTCCATCGGCGCTCATCGGGAAAAGGTTTTCCGCCTTCTCCCAATGGTCAACTTGATTTGCCAGACACGCCCTAGATAATATTATCCTTTTAATCCAAAATCCGTCGGGTTCATCTAACCCTGTTGATGGGCCTGATCTCTCTTCCCCCCTATGTTTCCCATCATAAAATGGTCGAGGAAGGAAATATATCAGTGTATCCCCTTATCCGATGAAGGAAAATCACGTAATTTTTTATGGCGGCTCCCCCATTCTGCAAAAAACACCTCTTATTTATAACCAACCTTTACCAGGAAATTTCCCAACTTAGAAGATGAAAAAAGAAGGGTTTCGTCAAAAGAATCTCGGAATAAATAAAGAGTCACGGCTTCATTTATCTACTGTGACTCTTTAGTTGCTGCTTATATTGTTGATAAGTTATTTCAAAAGTACTCCTTGGGTTCGAAAATACTGCGAAATATAAATATTATGACCAAAAATGAGATAACGGATTAAAAAAAGAAAAAGTGGTTGAATTGCCACGTTTTTGCCTCCTCCATTTAAGTTAACTAAGTTTAGTATGGACAATTTATGAGTATATATAAGAGCTCTCCCCAAATGACCACTCAGATTTACCACCATAATCCAGTATCCCTGTTGTGCGAATTGCCGGAAAGAGCATAAAACAGCGGTAACCTTCAACATAAAAAAGAGCCGGCATTTGAAAGCTGACTCTACTACAAGTTATTTCAATCTACCTATAAATCAAGCAGTCCTTTTTTCAGTGCGTAGCGAACTAATTCGGGTCGCGTTTTCAAATGCAGCTTTTCCATAATATGCGACTTGTGGGTTTCAACTGTTTTTACAGATAAAATCAGTTGTTCCGCTATTTCTTTATTGGAATATCCTTTGGCAATTAAAGTAAGGACTTCTTGCTCACGCTCGGTCAGTATATTGTAATGTTCCACATCCTCCCCTTTTTGCACATGGAACAGGAACTCCTGAATTAATGTTTTAGTGGCTGAAGGATACAGATAGGCCGCCCTTTGGGATACGGTTTGAATGGCGTTGATCAGTTCCATATCTTTGGCGCTTTTCAGTATATACCCAGATGCGCCCGCATGCAGAACTCTAAACAAATACTCTTCATCATCATGCATGGTAAGCACCAGGATATTAATCTCCGGAGCCGTTTCTTTAAGTTTTTTCGTGGCCGTCAACCCATTTTCTCCAGGTGGCATGCTCAAATCCATTAAAACGACATCCGGTTTGAGCTGTAGGGAAAGATCAACTGCTTCTTTGCCATCGGCCGCTGTTCCAACCACCTCCATATGGGGTTGGGAATTGATGAGTAATGAAAGACCCGACCTTACAATGGCATGGTCATCCGCGATAAGGATCCTCACCATCGATGGATTCCCCCTTTGAATTGATTGGTATGGAGACGTAAACAATCGTGCCTTCATTTGGGGAGGATTCAATGCGGAAGGTTCCACCCAATAAGGCCGCCCGTTCTTGCATTCCGTATAATCCCAATCCCGTTCCTTGCGCTTGGATATGCGAGGGATCAAAGCCTTTGCCAAAGTCCTCAACGAAAACCCTGATTTCACTGTCAGTATCCACCAGGCGAAGTCGGATTTTATCTGTGTCCGCGTATTTCGCCGCATTCGTCATCGACTCTTGGACAATACGATAGAGCGCCGTTTCTATAATAGAGGAATACCGGCGTTTTTCCCCTCTCGCAACCAGTTCCACTTTTATGCCGAATGTCGTCTCAAACTTTTTCGCATAAGACCGGATAGCCGGCAAAAATCCAAGATCATCAAGGGTGGACGGGCGCAAATCGGCAGCCAAATTTTTCACTTCATCCAATGTCTGTTCAACCATCCTTTGCACTTCGAACAAATGTTTTTTCTTCGGTTCATCAAGGGGGAGATAGTCGATTACCTTTAAGCCTATGAGGATGCTGTAAAGCGCCTGTCCAACCCCGTCATGCAATTCACGGGATACCCGTTTCCTTTCTTCTTCTTGCGCTTGAATGATTTTATTGGTGATCATCCGGTGATATCGTTCCCGCTCAGTTCGATGCAGCTGCGACATCTCCCTGATTACAATGACCATTGCCCTCATTGGGTCGTCAGGCAATAGGGATGCGCTCGCCGTAACCGAATATTGCAATCCCTCCCTTGTCTCAATGCGCATCTCAAAGGAAGAAAGGCAACTATGGTGAAAAAAACAGTCCAAACAACTGATCTCTTCCACGCACGTTGCCATTCCTTTACAGATGGTGCAAAAATGTTTTGTTTTGATTTCTTCTTCACTGTAACCGGTAAGCTTCAGAGCGGCTGGATTGGCCTCCCTAATGATGCCATCTGGTTGAACAACCAATATCGCATCTGAAATGTGTTGGAAAATCCCCTCTAAATAAGAAAGAGTAGCAGTATTACTCCTTTCACTTAATAAATCCATATGCCATCGTCTCCTTCCAGCCCGCATTTCACCTGACCAGTGTTTCAATAAACCGTTTTAATGCCTTAATTCTCAAAGATTCCACGCTCCTATATGCAAGCCGGGATTTTATCGGATATATCTATTTCACAACCAATACCGGACAAGGTGCTTGCTGAACGACAGTATGACTGACGCTTCCCAACCACAGCTCACTCACTTTCCCCAAACCGCGGCTTCCCATTACAATGAGATCAAAGTTATGGTCTTTGGCGATGGAATAAATTTCATAAGCCGGACTGGAGCTTTTAATGACTAGACTTTGGCAAACAACCCCCTCCGCCTGGATCCTTTCTTTAAAGGGGGATAGCATGTCATTACATTCTTTCTCCAATTTCGTTTCCACCTCAGCATAAGCAAAAGCCATTTCGCCAATCCAGAGGGGAAGTGAATGCTGGATAGTGAGCAGCGTTATTCTGCATTGATTTTTCCCTTTGCAAATGGATATGGCCGCATCAACAGCGCGTTTCGAGTGTTCTGACCCATCAATGGGCAAAAGAATTTTGCGAAACACAAGATTTCCTTCTTCTCGATTGGTTTGTAATTAGAAACCAGGTGGGTTAGGATACCTCCTTTAAATTGATACAGTTGCGCAGATATTTGATTACATTTCCATGCTAAAATAAAAATTGCCCGTTTACAGTGACTTTTATCACAGGAGGTCGGTTTTATGATCTGTGGCTTGCAATTTCCGAAAAATACCTCCGTTTTTTCAGAGCAAAACCTGCGACTAATAAGACAGAACATGGAGGAACGAACATTTGCCGCCGGATCTTATCTGTTTTGGGAAGGCGATGAGGTAACGAAATGTTATTTCCTGAAAAGCGGGGGCGTTCACTGGATAAAACAGACGGATAATGGAAAACCGTTCGTTTCCCATGTTTTTCTATCTGGAGATCTTGTCGCTGAGTTGGCGCCCTTACAACATGCCAAACACAACTATTCCGCCAAAGTGGTCAACTCCTGCGTGGCTGGAGTGATTCTCCTCTCTGATTTGGAAAAAATGATTGAGCGGCATAGTTCCTTTGCCGTAGACATGTATAAATGGATGTGCCTGATGAACCGCTTGACCCAAACCAAATTGCGGGACTTGCTGATGTATGGAAAGACAGGGGCCTTGTGTTCCACGTTAATCCGCCTAGCCAATTCTTATGGAATACCAGACGGGGAAGTTATTCACATCAGAAAAAAGTTAACCCATTTAGAATTGGCCGCATGGATTGGATCATCACGCGAAGGTGTTAACCGCATACTTAGCGACTTGCGCAAAAAAAAGGTGATTGACTACTATAATGGATACATTCTCATCAAAAACTTATCTCACTTGCAAGAAATCTGTCATTGTGATTTTTGTCCCAAAGAAATTTGTCGGATATAACGAAGTTGCCGGGCCGAGCACATGTGGGGAAAATCGCACCACACTTCGCGGATATTATTGTGAAACATTTCACAAATAATTAAGGTGGTTGGAAGCAGGGCTGCCAAAAAAGCAATGGATCCAAAACAAGATGTGTTCTCCATGATAAACAACAAGTGTTACCTCCTCAGTGACGGTCAACAGCCAACCCAAAACTTCCGCTCGTATCTGATCTGGCGGATATTTTGCGCAAGGCTTGTAAAGGGATTTAATGGATGCTGAAATTCTTTGGGGAATCGGGGAAGCGCCCTCTGCAGAAGAGCCTCCCCCCTCCCCCAACCCGATTTGTTATTTCATCTTCTTTGATCTTACCCACCTCAAGACATAGTTTTCAGGTAACAGCGCCCCATCGAACGATAGACAATTTTCCGCCGCGCTCAGTAAGATAAGAGTCTTCCAAAACCATTGATCGATTAAATCATATATCGATTAGACTCAAATTTCTTTTGTTGATTGGATGAGATCTTTTTAGGGATAGAGTAAAAAGAATTCCCTGCTACCCATATTCGGATACAGGGATTTGGTTTCACATAGATATAGTCACTGTATGTTGTCCATTTTTTCTTTTGCTGAATGAAAATGGCGAAAATCCTTCGTTAGTTTTTTTTAATTTTTTCTCTGCTTTTCGCAACATCTCAGGCTCTTTATATTGAAACAGTCTTGTCAAATAGAAGTCCAATTCATTGTTTAACCTAATGATATAACCAGGTTGCTTCTGTTTCTTGACATACTCAGATAAATCTTTTGCGAAGGCTTCACTTAATCGCTGAATATCGGGGATTTCCAACCACTTTTTAATCGGTATATCAGATGGGGTAAAATCTTTTCTAAATCCTTTCCCAGGTATTTGATCCCAAAAGCGATCCCATTCACGAAGAAGCCCTGCTTCATGGAGAATCAATTTCAAAAAACCGCATAACCCTGCTGTACAACTGGTATTTCGCTGTTGACACCCTTCTTCTCGATTCAAATTCAAGCAGCCTATGCAACAGGATCCTCCATGCGGGATACAGACTTGACAAACAGATTGCGAACCGACCCCTTCGAGATATTTCAACCCGAATTGAATCACTTCGTCTTTTGTGGTCATATACTGTCCGTCTTTAAGTTGGACAACCTGTTCTTTTTTGCTCGGAATAACCCGAAGATGTTTCGTTTTTCTACGTGAAACCGTATCAGACATGGAATCACCTTCATCAAGGAATTTGTCTTCCCTATTCCTCATTGAACTTGTCCAACATCGTGATCGTATCAATCAGGTGATTGTTAAAGATTTGGCGAGCAACAGTTAAGAGCTCGATGATCATGGGATCACGGAGCGAATATGTGACTTTGTTTCCCTCTTTTGTTCCATACACAATGTTTTTATTCCTTAGAATCGCAAGTTGCTGAGAAACTGCGGAACCTTCGCTCCCGATCAAGCTCTGAAGCTCATTGACGTTTTTGTCCCCCTCAGCTAACAACTCAAGAATGCGAATCCGTAAGGGATGTCCTAACGCTTTAAAAAAATCCGCTTTAAATTGTTGTAACTCAAGATTCAACAAATAATCCCCCTTTTTCCGACAATGTTTCATATTGATCCAGCGCCAGCAGGATTCCCTCCATAATCGCCTGTGGGCGTGGGGGACATCCAGGCACATATACATACACGGGTACAATTTTGTCGACTCCGCCGTGATTGGCGTAGGTTTGCCCAAAAATGCCACCTCCGCAGGCACAAGCCCCGATGGCAACTACCATCTTCGGATTTGCTGTGGCGTTGAACGTTTTTCGTAATGCTTCTTCTAAGTGTCGGGTAACTCCTCCCGTCACCATTAACATATCTGCATGTCGGGGAGAAGCCACAAAATCGACACCAAACCGTTGGATGTCATAAACGGGATTCGTGAGCATGGTCATTTCAAAATCGCATCCATTGCAAGAACCGGAATCGACATGTCGAATATGCAGCGATTTCCCCAATACTTCTTTGATTTTCTTTTGCAATTTTAGTCCCAAATCGTTCTCTTGCTCATTCACATGGCTCATTGTATCACATCACCCTTTCCCACGGAAACTTGTTCAAAAGATTGCTTTATAGGTACTCGCACCATTAATTCACTCTTGTCTTTGGTGACCATGCGATAGTCATTGGTTACTCGAATCGCTCCGCTTTCGCATACCTCCGCGCAGACTCCACAAAAAATACACTGCGCGTAAGATAACACCAGCTCGGAAGCATTGTCGTTTCGATGAATTTGCAGGGCGCCGGTAGGGCAAGCATTGACACATGTCTCGCAATGGGTACACACCTGAGAGGAGATAACCGGCTTGCCGCGAAAACGGGAAGGTGCTTCCTCTAAAGGCATTTTTTTAGTGACGGTTCCCGTTCGCCAGATTTTCCGTAAAAGATCCAACATCCTGGATTCACTCCTTCTCTTTCAATGAATTCTTCAACGATCACAACAAGCGTAACAAAGTTCAAAGCTCTTATTGATCAAAGGGAAATCAGGAACGATATTTCCCTTCACTGCCAGCGGAACGGACGGCCAGTTGCTGTATGTTGCCGAACGAACCCGATATCGATACACTGTCTGATCCGGTCCTGTCATTAACCAATGCACAGTTTCTCCCCGTGGAGATTCTGTCCACCCCATCGACCATTGATATGGTTGTAATGGTGGAATCGAAGTCACGATGTTCCCAGAAGGAAGCTGTTCCAAGACTTGCTGTACTATGGAAATCGATTGAAACACCTCATCAATACGAACACGGACTCGAGCCAATACATCTCCTTCCCGATGGATCGGCACATTGAAATGCACACGGTCGTATGCTGCGTAAGGTTGATTTCGTCGCACGTCAATATTTCGTCCAGACGCCCGGGCAGCGATTCCCACCACCTCCAAATCATTCACCTGTTTCAACGTTAATACACCTGTCGTTGCCATCCGGTTGATGGAAATATCATGGGAAAACAAAATGTTCACCAGTTCTTTAAACTCCGTCTCGACCTTTTGCAGGGTGGCTTGAATATCCAAACAATCATCACGGGTTACATCAACTCGCATGCCCCCCAAGTCCACAACACCCCGCAAATATCGATGCCCCACAATCCGTTCATTGAGCTGCAGAATTTCTTCCTTCAGCCTAGATCCCTGACTGACCCCGACCGCAAAGCCGAATCCAGTACAAACATTCCCCACGTCCCCGATGTGATTATACAACCGTTCCAGTTCCAAGAATAAGGTTCGCAGATACTTGGCTCGAGCCGAAATCTCGACCTGTCCTACATTCTCCACAGCTTGCGCAAATGACACCGCATGGGACAGGGCGCAAACCCCGCAAATCCGTTCGGCTAAAAACAATGCTTTACGCAAAGGCATTCCTTCACTCACTTTTTCCAAACCGCGATGGGTATAAAATAACTTGGCATCCAAATGGAGCACGGTGTCTCCGACCGCCCCGAACCGAAAATGGCCCGGTTCAATGATCCCGGCATGAATCGGTCCAACCGGAATTTCTGTCACATCTTCGCTCTCATATGGCGTAAATACTTCCCGGCTTTTGACTCTTGGAATGTAGGAGAGATCAGCAGGGAACTCTTTGCGTAATGGATGCAGTTCTTCCGGCCAATCCCCATGCAAAACCAGAGGACGCGGATCGGGATGCCCTTGTGGTCTTAGCCCCAGTAAATCCTTCACTTCCCTCTCATACCAATTGGCCGCCGGCAAATCGACCGCTACAGTTGGGAAGCTCGGATCTGCCTCATCGACGAAGGTTTTCACTGTAATAAAATGATGTAGTTTGTCAAACGAAAACACATAATACAACGCAAACGAACCGAACACATTCCGCTCGTCACTGCCGACCATGGTGAACAGCCGGCCCCCTTTTTTTTTGCAGAGAAAACGGCACACCTCTGGCAGATCCGCTTTTTCAATCAAGATCACCGTTTCATTAGGTGAGTTGGCATTGACTGATAAGAACTTTTTCAATTGTTGCATCATCTCTAAAATGAGTTGTTTTTTATTCATTTCCATTATCAGTGTACCCCCTGTAAGACCTGAGACACTTGATGGATCGCGTCACTAACGAAAGGCGGGACATACACGCCAAAAACGATCACAACCGTCAGAGGCAGGAAAAGTGCGGCGGTCGACCAACGGTCGATTTCTTTTTTCTTCAACTTCGCGGGTGGCTCACCAAAGGACATTTTTATCGTGTAATAAATCATGCCGGCAAAGATCATCACGATGAGCAGGAGAAAAGATACGGTGATTCCGATATGCCCCTCCTTAAAACCAGCCTTCATGATCGTAAACTCACTGATGAAGACATTAAAAGGAGGCGCACCGGTGATCGCAAACGCAGCGATGAGAAAAACCGTCCCTGTGACGGGCAACGCCTTCACAATCCCCGAGATGCGGCCAATGTTTTTGGAGTGATATTTTTGATTGATATTCCCGGCCGTGAAGAACAAAAGCGACTTGGCCATTGCATGGTTGAACATATGGAGTAAGGCTCCGTATAAGCCGATGGCTCCCCCCATTCCCACGCCGAGGGTAATGATGCCCATATGTTCTACACTCGAATATGCCAACATCCGTTTCAGATCGTGTTGGACTAAAACAAAGGGCACCGTCATGGCAATGGACAAAAGCCCGAACAAGATCAGTAAATCAGCCGCTTGGCCATGAAGTGCAGTATTGGCGATGATAAATACCCGCAAGATTCCGTATAAAGCCGTGTTTAACAACACTCCGGACAACACCGCACTCACTGGCGAAGGCGCTTGGCTGTGAGCATCCGGCAACCAGAAGTGCATGGGAGCGAGCCCTGCCTTTGTCCCAAATCCAACCAATACAAAAATAAAGGCAATTAAAATCCATTCCGAATTGAGTCGATCCGCCACCTGATTTAACGCTGTCCAGTTCAACGCCCGGAGATCGTCTCCAAACACATCAATCCCCGAAAGATAAATGAAAATGATTCCCAAGAGTGCAAACGCGATCCCCACGCTTCCCATGATGAGATACTTCCAAGCCGCTTCGAGAGCGGTTCCTTTTCGATAAAACGCGACCAACAACGCAGAAACCAAGGTAGTCAGCTCGATGCCTACCCATAACAACCCCAGATTATCTACCACACTCACAGCCAGCATAGTGGCGAGAAACAGATGGAACCACAAGTAGTACCGGCGAAATTGCCGCTCGACAATGACACCCTCATTGAGCTCGTGGCGCATGTAACCGACCGAATACAAAGAAGCCGCGAAGCCAACCAGAACAATGAGCGAAAGGTTAAATGCACTCAAGGAATCCACATAGATAAAGCCGCCCGCTCCCGTGATGGGAGAACCGGTCAGCACATGGAAAGCAAGGGCAAGGCCCACCAACAGCATCAACAATGCCCCAATGACTTGAAACCTTTCACATACGTTTAGATTTTTGATCCTCCAGGCAATCAGTCCCGTGACAACAGGAATCCCCAACAATGCCCAAATCCAACCCATCTCCGTTTCTCATCCCTTCAAGTTCTGCATCTTTTCCGTATTTAAACTTTCGAAGGTCGAATGAATACGATACGACAAAATGCCAATGACAATGACGGTAACAAGCAGGTCAAAGAAGATTCCCAGCTCCACTATCAAAGGCATGCCATAACTGATCGACTCCGCGACCAAAAACAGTCCGTTTTCAATGGTGATCAAGCCCACGCCTTGCATCATCGCTTTTTTGTGATCGATCATGATGAACGTACCAAGAAAAATGAGAATAACTGAAACCGGCAAATACGCTTGCCCGTGTTCGGTTCCCGGCAAATGCAAATGGGAGGTAACATAAAATCCGACGACGGACAATGCCAATGCAATCATCAAAGAAGAGTATTTCGACGTGAAGCGTTCCACGATCGGGTCGATGCCGATCTTTTTGATCGTGTACAGCAGAATATAAGGAATCACAATGCCCTTGACCAACAAGGTGAGTACTGCTGCGATCAACAGATGTGTAATGCCTGTTTCCATCCACATCCAAGCCGCAGTAAGCGACAGGACCACCGATTGAAACGCCAATATCCCCACGGAATGACTGATTTTGCGGATTTGAAACAATATCAATGCACTTACCAATAACGTCATCGCAATCCATTGATCCATTGATGTTCCTCCTACTCCATCACGCGAATCAGAACAGCCAAAATGGAAAGCACCATCGAGGATGCTAATAACTTAGGAACTTTAAACAGACGGATTTTTGCATAAATCGTCTCAATCAGGGCCAATAAAACCCCGAGTGCCACCAGCTTGAGCAGATAAAGGAAGAATGATAGAAACACGGCACTCACATTCCAATCGACGGCTAACCCCCACGGAAAGAAAAAGTTTATAAAAAGGCTTAAAATCAGCAGTTGTTTCATTTGGGACGCCCACATCATCAAGCCCAGGTATCTACCCGAATACTCCAAAAGCATTCCTTCATGAATCATCGTCAATTCCAGGTGCGTGTCGGGATTATCAACTGGAATTCGTCCTGTTTCTGTAATCACGACAATGAGCATCGCTAAAAAAGCCAACACGTAAGCGGGTTCAACCCAACCCCGCCCTTGTGTCGCGAGAACTGGAATAAGCTGATCCAGGTTCGTTGTACCACTCGTTAAAAAGACAACAAATGTAGCCAACAATAAAGCGGGCTCTGCAATAGCCGACAAAGCCATTTCCCGGCTCGATCCCATACCGCCGAAAGAACTTCCGGCATCCAATCCGGCCAGCGCCGTAAAAAACCGGGCCAACCCAAACAAATAAACAATAAGAATGAGATCGCCGACAAACCCTAACGGCGTGCCCGCCATAAACGTAGGCACAAACAGTCCGGCCGTAAGAATGGCCGTGAATGTGATGTAGGGAGTCGCCACGGTAAGCCATGAGGCGTGATTGGAAATAACTGCGTCCTTTTTCATGTATTTGATCAAATCATAGTACGGTTGCCACACGCTCGGACCAATGCGGTTTTGCAGCCGCGCCTTCACTTTCTTGATTATCCCCTGAATGAACGGAGCCATTAAAAGAAGGAGAACCGCTTGCAACAATGTCCACACGATCGCGATTCCGATTTGTCCTGTCATTGTTTTTCACCTACCGAACCAAAGTAAGAAGAGGATGAGGGTGGCAATCATATAAGCCAAGTAGCTTTGCAGATTGCCACTCTGGATCGTCCGAATCCGCCGCGACAAGAAAACAGCCAACTGTACCAGCGGCCGGTACAATTTGGATTCGATCACCGAGTGAATCTGCAACCAGTGGCGGATGTGCTTCGGAAAATAAGTATGCTCTGAGCGAACGTCCACCTGTCGCCGTGAGTGATACAGCCACTTAAAGATCATCAAAACCGGATAAGAGTAAGATGTCCCCGTATACTCCATCGAAGGTTGTAACGGGGCCCCGCAGTTCCAAGTTTCGTCCACATGATTGTTGCTCTTTCCCACCCATACACGAAGGAGAACCAAACTCAGAAGCAACAGGACCGAAAAGGCGATAAGAACAACACCGAGCGACAGTCCTTCTCCGGGACGCTCGACAAACGGGATGTAAAACATGGCATTCCCTGTTACCTCCGCATCGAAGTACCTTCGGACAATGCCCTCTGTGACCCGCACGACGAGCCCTGGCCAGATCCCCAACAGCATCGTCCCAAGAGCAAGAATCACCATGCCCATACGCATCGACAGTGGAACCTCTCTTGCATGTTCAGCCTGGGAAGTCCGAGGCATCGCAAGGAAGGCGATTCCAAAATGTTTCACCACCGCTCCAGCGACAAAAGCTCCCGTCAGTCCCAAGGCTGCTGCTGCAAGACTGCCGATTAACTTCCACCCGGGGTTTTCCACGTCAAACGCCAGATGCAACAAGGACTGGAAGGTCGCCCATTCGCTAACAAACCCATTCAATGGCGGCAACGCGGAGAGAGCCATTCCTCCGATTAAGAACAATCCGGCCGTCCAGGGCATTCGGCGAATGAGACCGCCCAACTGGTTGATGTTTTTGATATGTGTCGCATAAAGAACAGCTCCGGCACCCATAAACAACAATCCTTTAAAGATCGCATGGTTCAGGACATGATAAAGCGCGGCCGTCAATGCCAACGCACCGGGAACCGGATGATGATAGGCATTAAAAAGCAGAGAGGTTCCAACGCCCATAAAAATAATGCCCATGTTTTCAGCACTGCTGTACGCAAGAAACCGTTTCATGTCATTTTCCACCAAGCCGTACAAAACGCCGATAATGGCAGAAACCATCCCAATCCCCAGGACAATCGCCCCCCACCAGGCCGGCCCTCCACCCAAAAAGTCATAACTGACCCGAAGCAATCCATAAATGGCCGTCTTGATCATGACCGCGGACATCAAGGCGGACACATGGCTGGGTGCCGCGGGATGGGCGCGTGGAAGCCAGATATGCAGTGGAATCATCCCTGCTTTTGTCCCAAAACCGATGAAGGCCATTAGAAACACGAAGCTTTTTAGCCCAACCGACAACCGTGGTCCGACCGATTCAAACGCGCCAAATTGAAAATTGCCGGCAAAAAGGAACAAGGTGAAAAATGCCAAAACAATGAACATCGTACCAAAATGGGTCATAACCATGTAGACAAAGCCTGCTTTACGGACTTCTGATTTCTCATGTTCCAACATCACCAGAAAAAAAGATGCCAAAGACATCAGTTCCCAAACCAACAGAAAGGAAAATCCATTATCCACCGTAACGACGGCGACCATGGAAAGCAAAAACACATTAAGTCCCGCACCCAATAAACCTACATTTTTTCTTTGGTAGTATTTCGTCACATATCCAATCGAATAAACGGAAACGGCAACAGCCAGAACGAAAATGATAAATAAGAAAAAAGCCGACAACATGTCAACCCGGAATGTGAGAACGACATCAGGAACCAAATGCCAAACTGAGAGCACAGTGGTCTTCTGCAACAGTAATACTCGCATTGCTGCAACGATCCCGAAAATCCCTCCCAAAAAGGACCCTGCATGGGACACCAGGTTGGCGACTCTTGGATTTCGGTTATTCGCAACCCCACCGATGCCTCCTGCTAAGAAGAACACAAATGATGCACTTAAAAGAAATGCATCTAAATCTAGTCCCTCCATACGACACCTCCAAACCAATCAATCATTGAATATATGATTATTTAAATATACAGAGTTTATCTCGCGATTGCAAATCAATTTTCCCGCTAAGATTAAGAAGTTTTTTCTATTACTTAAGCTGGAAACATACAGTTGACATAACATCAATTTATTATGTATATTCAAATAATCAGATATACAAATGATCAAGGGAGAGTTGTTTTCTACTTCTCGACTGTAAGTACATGAAGCATTTGTCGTTGAGTCAATTTGCATGAGCTTTTCTGTGCGTTCAAGATCACATTAGGTTTGCAAAAAATGTAAAAGAGGTGTATGAGATGGACTTTTTGGCTGCGGTACTGAAATTTAATGAGAATTTCATATCAGGAACTACATCTGACGCGACTTCGTCTCTGCCATATAAAAAGATTGTCGTTTTAACTTGTTTGGAAGCCAATCTTTCTGCATTACTGTCTAAAGCTACAGGTTTAAAAAATGACCAAATGCACATCATTGAAATAGCTGGTGTTAAGATATCAAACCCAAATGATAGTGTAATGAGAAGCATTATTCTTTCAATATGCAAACAAAACGCTGAAGAAATATGGGTGATCGGTCATGATGGGTGCAGCATGGAAAACATGGATCCATCCGAGATATTGAACAATATAATTCAAGAAAGAAAGCAAAATACATTGCTGACATTAAAGGATTCAGGCATAGATTTGGAAGAATGGTTGAATGCCTGTGGAGATGAAGCGGAAAATGTACGGAAGTCGGTAGAAACTATCCGTAATCACCCTCTTGTACCCAAAAATGTTCTCGTTCATGGGCTCATGATGGATCAAACTAGTGGAAAATTAAATGTCATTATGAGGGATGAAAAGGAACCTCGATAATCCTACTGCCGTGTGGACAGGTATCAAATAGGCACATCATAATGAATGAAGTCGGTGGGATTGATTAAGACAATATTGCGGAAGCGATTCAGGTTCATTCCGGGATCTACTTGAGGCATTGAAAAACAAAAAAAGCAGAGCCATAATATGACTCTGCTGGTTCCTTTATATATTAAGCATGTGGAACGGGCCAACCTGGTTCACTGCTCGCCAACTGAGTATTATCCACACTGTAAGCCAGGTAAAGTCCTGAGGATAGAGCAATACTGACAATCCCTAGGCAAATATAAAGAGTATACTTTTTCATCAAGTTTTAACCCCCCCTATCTATCCATACACTTACATAATCCAACCTTCGTATTGTTCACACTCATTCCCTTTAATGAATATATTTTATTCTTCATATATCTAATTATTTGAATATACTTAAAATATACATAATTACCCCCTCTTGTCAACTCTATCTTCTTAAATTAATGTTTCACAGATTATACTTTTTTATTACAGGTTATGGGGTTGAAATAAAAAAGACCTTTGGTTTTCCTTATAAAAAATCCTCCTTTAGCTAAGGAGGAAAGAAACAAAGTGAATTAAATTCTTCATATTACAAAAGACTGTTTTCTTCCATTCTTCGCTTCTTCTTCATAAACAACTTATACATATCGTCACCACATCTTCGATCAGTACTAGCTACAAGATCCGAAAATGTATTGCGTTGACCCCCTCCACTGAAGAAAAAATTGATTTCTACTCATCACTATACAGCTACTATTTCTTTTCATTTTCAATAATTACTTTGATACCCCTTTTCTCAAGTTCTTCAAGAAGAGGTTTACTTGCAGTAGCATTTTCAAACACCCAAGTAATATAAAAAACAAATCCGCGTTATACTGGTTCGCCAAGCTTGTCCTTGCAGACAGCGGGACAAGCTTCCTGTTCCCTACTCCCAAAACTTCCGGTCTAACGCCCGGTACTGGATCGCCTCGGCGATATGGGCCACCTGGATCTTCTCCGCTCCCGCCAGGTC
>NZ_JBHTBW010000069.1:0-21977 GCF_042665195.1 Laceyella putida | reverse complement strand
GGGGAGTTGAAATGAGTAAGGCGACCCGAAAGGTCGCCAAAAGTTTCAGTTCCCTACTCTACTTTGCCGAAAAAAAGACGCAACGCACGGGGAAGTTCACGTTGCCAGAAACCCCATGTGTGGTCTCCTTCCTCCTCATGATAAATGACTTGTGCCCCCTGTTCTTGCAGATGTTGTTTCATCTCGCGGTTGCGGGCGACCAAATCAAGTGTGCCCATATGTGTGGGGACGGCCGTTTCGGACAAGCCGATGGATTGGTAGACCCGCAGGTGGGAGAGGCTGGGTTGGCGCATGACTTCATCAATCGTTTGTTGCAGAAATGCTCCGGATTGGGACAAGACCTGGGAACAGACGGTTGGATGTTGGAGCGCCAAGTGCAGCGAGACGGTGCCACCCAGGGAAGAGCCGCCGATGACAAGGTCCTCGCGCTCTTGGCTAACCGGATACCGTTCGCGAACCAGTGGGAGCAGTTCCTCGATCACCATGCGAATATGGTAAGGTTGCCGCTGGCCCGCCGGTGAATATTCACTCGTGCGACGCTCTTTGTTCACAGGAATGGCGACCATGACGAAGGGCTTCAATTCGCCAGCCTCGATCAGCGACGTCGCTTGGGTGACGATGCGCCCAAGATTGAAATAGTCGGGCCCGTCGTGAAGCACTAGCATTGGCAAATTGGACAACGCTTCATGACCGGGAGGAAGATAGACCAAAATTTCTTTCGTTTCATCCAGAAAGCGACTCGTTACCAGCTCTTTTTTGATCGTACGTTTTGCCATGTTGTCTCCGCCCCTTGCTATGGTGATGTGTATTCAATACTATACCCTATTTTTGCATCATTTTCCTATTGATTAATTATTTATAAACGATGTATATTTATACTTGTGACTTGTAAAGTTTTAATATATCGAGACTAAGGGAATAAGAGATGTTGTGGATGGAATAAGGACTTTTTGGGCAATAGATAAAAAATGAACCTTTTCTTTTTTTGAAAAAAATTATAATATCGATCTATAAACAAATAGGTTGCTATATCGAGGAGGAGGCGCAATGCAAGAGTACAATCAACAACAAGGATTGCAAAGGACCATGAAAAGCCGCCACCTGTTCATGATTGCTCTTGGAGGAGTGATTGGAACCGGTTTCTTCTTAAGCACAGGATTTACCGTTGGACAAGCGGGGCCGTTTGGCGCGGTATTATCTTACCTCATCGGTGGTTTGAGCATGTACCTGATCATGCTCTGTTTGGGGGAATTGGCGGTCGCTTATCCGGTTGCGGGTTCGTTCCAAGACTATGCGACGAAATTCATCAATCCGGCGACGGGCTTTACCATCGGATGGCTGTATTGGCTGGGATGGGCCGTGACCGTGGCGCTTGAGTTAATATCGATTGGTATGTTGATGGATCGGTGGTTTCCTGACGTTTCCTTATGGGTATGGTGTTTGGTGTTTGGCATTATTCTTTTCGTTGTAAACGCTTTCTCTGCAAGGGGATTTGCAGAAACGGAATTTTGGTTTTCTAGCATCAAAGTGCTCACCATCATTGTCTTTATCATCCTGGGCGGGGCCGCGATGTTTGGTTTGATCACCTTAAAAGGTGGCGAACCGGCGCCGATGCTGACCCATTTCACGAAAGATGGGCTGTTCCCCAACGGGTTTGGCGCAGTCTTATTGACGATGTTGGCCGTAAACTTCTCCTTCCAAGGAACCGAGTTGATCGGGATTGCTTCGGGAGAGAGTGAAAATCCGGAGAAGACGATTCCACGCGCCATCAACCAAACGGTATGGCGGACGATCCTCTTCTTCGGCCTAGCGATTTTTGTGTTGGCCGGTTTGATTCCCTGGAAAGAAGCGGGGGTCATGGAAAGCCCATTCGTTGTGGCATTTGAAAAGTTGGGCATTCCTTATGCGGCGGACGTGATGAACTTTGTTATCCTGATGGCGCTCTTGTCTGTGGCCAACTCCGGCTTATACGCAACAACAAGGATGTTGTACGCCCTGTCGCACAATGGCATGGCCAGCCCGATCTTCGGCAAAGTGACCAAAAAGGGCGTGCCGCTGAATGCCTTGATCCTCAGCATGGGCTTCGCTTGTTTGTCGCTCTTGTCCTACCGTTTCGCTGAAGACACGATCTACATGAGCTTGCTCTCCATTGCCGGAGTCACGGCGGTTCTGGCATGGATGGCCATCGCGGCGTCGCAATTCTTCTTCCGCATCAAATATGTGAAAGAAGGGGGAAAAGTGGAAGACTTGAAGTTTAAGACTCCCCTGTTCCCGCTTGTGCCGATCATTGCCTTTTTGATCAACTTGGGGGTGCTGGTAAGCCAGTGGTTTGACCCCGCCACGAAAAACGCGATCATCTTTGGCGTGCCCGCCATCATTATCTGCTACCTTGTTTACTTCTTATTCTTCCGGAAGAAGCACCATGCGGTGCTGGTGGCAAAAGGCGAAAAATAATAAGGCGGAAGAGCCCCTGATAAAGTCCGGATGCGGAATGATCCTTAACAATGATTGTTCCACCGCTGGCATTCGGATGATTTCCCGGAACAGTGAAGAAGCACTCCCTAAAGGCAAAGAGGGGAGTGCTTTTTTTGTCGAAAGCGGGAAGCGTGCCAGTTGCGGTGTGCTGGTATCTTTGACTCGCAACTCTTTGCAACAAAGGGGAGAATAAGCTAACGCGATCGGGATTATCATGATTCAACCCGCACCGTTCCGGGGATCCGCGGCATGAATGAGCGCATGGAAAAAAGCGCTCCATTTGCTCCAATGTTCCAATCGTCACCCGGATATGGTGGGGTAACCGAAAACTTCTCCCGGTACGACGGCCAATATTTTGCTCCAGCAACCGCCGCGCTACGTCTAACAAACCTATCTTATCAAGCGCGAGTAGAGCAAGACAGCACAATCCATAAGTGAAAACAACGGAGCTGATTGGGTGTCGTTAGGGCGTGTCTGGCAAATACACACACCTTGCACGTGTGGGCCATCCGTTTGCCATGGCTCTTCATGCCATCATTTTGGCGATCTTGTCCGCGGTGGTCATCTGATCGTGTTTGAAGGCGAGATCGATGTCGTATATGGCATCGATCCTTTTTATTGGTTATTTCTTGACATGGACTCGTTTGATGCCATAGGCAAGAAACCGCACGAACTGTTTGCGGAACCATTTTGATTTTCGGACGAGATGATCTGCACCGAATCACTGGACAATTATTGCTGTTGTTAATAAAAATCATTTGTGTTTGTGATTTTTTAATTGAAAAGTTAAAATATATTTATAACAAACGCGATTAGGTTAGCGGGAATGGAGTGGGATGCCATGTACAAACCAGTCTGGTTTCCTAAGCAAGAGATCATTGAGGAGACAAGGTTATACCGCCTGATGCAGAAGTTGGGTTTTGCGGATTATGATGCGTTTTATCAAGCGTCGATCAAGGATATCGCTTGGTTTTGGGATGAAGTGGTCAAGGATATGTCGCTTGATTGGACGGTGCCTTATCGGGAAGTGGTGGACTTAAGCGATGGCATTGCTTGGCCACGTTGGTTTGTCGAGGGGAAATTGAATATCGCCGTGAATGCCCTGGATCGTTTTGTCGCTGATCCAGCCAGTCGCCATCGGCTTGCCCTTATCTGGGAAGGGGATGATGGATCGACGCAAAAACACACTTATCGCGATTTGTGGATGGCGGTGAACCGTTGCGCCCGCGGCTTGCGCGAATTGGGTGTCAAACGGGGCGACCGCGTCGCGCTCTATTTGCCGATGATCGTGGAGAATGTGGTCGCCATGTTGGCGGTCTCCCGCATCGGGGCGATTTTTATCCCCTGCTTTTCCGGTTACGGTGCGGAAGCGGTTGCGACACGGATTCAAGGATGTGAAGCGAAATGGCTGATTACGGCAGATGGCTATACCCGCCGCGGCAAAGTGATCACGATGAAAGAGGAGGCCGATCGGGCCGCCGCGCTGTCTCCCTCCATTAAGAAAGTGATTGTGGTGCGGAGGTTGGGAAGAGAGTGCGCTTGGCATGAGACCAAAGATGTGGGCTGGGATGAATTGTCGAAAGAAATGGAACCGCTTTCATTCGCTGAGACGGATGCGAGTGAGCCCCTGATGATCATTTATACCTCGGGCACGACGGGCAAACCCAAAGGAACGGTGCACGTTCACAGTGGATTTCCGCTGAAGGCCGCGTTTGACGCGGGTTACGCCTTTGATGTGGGGCCGGGGGATGTGTTGTTTTGGGTGACAGATATGGGGTGGATGATGGGGCCTTGGATGGTATTTGGCTCATTGTTGATGGGCAGCACCATGCTCCTGTTTGAAGGGACGCCCGATCATCCCGGACCGGACCGCTTGTGGCAACTGGTCGAGAAGCATGGAGTGACGCATCTGGGGGTTTCGCCGACCTTGATTCGTTCCCTGATGAAGGAGGGGGAATCTTGGGTTAACGGCTATGACTTGAGTTCTTTGCGGGTGTTTGGTTCCACGGGCGAACCTTGGAACCCCGAACCGTGGCTGTGGTTGTATGAACGGGTGGGCCAAGGACGCGTCCCCATCTTCAACTACTCGGGCGGTACGGAAGTGTCCGGAGGGATCCTGGGCAACCATTTTTTCAAACCGATTGCGCCTTGTGGTTTCGCGGGGCCATTGCCGGGCATGGATGCTGATGTATGGGATGAAACAGGGAATCCGGTGCGGGGAGAAGTGGGCGAATTAGTGTTGCGTCAGCCGTGGGTCGGGATGACCAGCGGATTTTGGCAAGATCGCAAACGGTATGAAGAGACTTATTGGCAACGTTGGCCCCAAACGTGGGTGCATGGTGATTGGGTTGCGATTGACGAGGGGGGACAATGGTTCATCACGGGCCGTTCAGACGACACCTTGAAAATCGCCGGCAAACGGTTGGGCCCAGCGGAGATGGAGTCCGTGCTGGTGGATCATCCCGCCGTCTCAGAAGCGGCCACCATCGGCGTTCCCGATGTGTCCAAGGGAGAGAGTGCGGTTTGCTTTGTCGTGCTGAAATCCACGCAAGCGGCGAGTGAAGGCATAGAGGAAGCATTGATTCGCTTTATTGGTGAAAGAATGGGCAAAGCGTTAAAGCCGAAGCGCATCTTTCTTGTTGATGAACTGCCCAAGACGAGGAATGGCAAGATCCTGCGTCGGGTGATCCGGGCCGCTTATCTGGGAGAAGAGACCGGCGATTTATCATCATTAGAAAATATTCGTGCTGTTGAAGCGATACGCAAACTTGCCGACAAAAATAAGAGCTGATAAATATGGCTTGGTTTCCTATAAAGGAGACCAATTTTTTTGTGGGGTTGAAGAGTCGGTTTATTTTAGTTTTTTAAAAAATCTTTTCTTTTGTTGGGCAAATGTGAAGACAAACATGGTAAAATGATTTTGCTTCCGCAGAGCGAGACACAAAAATGGGGAAACGATGCGAATAAATAGATAGGGAGAGGTGTCGGTATTGCATGTTCCGGGGAACTACAGATTTAGAAGCGCGTGTGCTACAGGTGCAAACTGCTCACTCTCCTGAACAGAGGGACGATTTGTTGCGTGAATTGGAACCGCATGTTCGCCGAATCGCTTCCCGCGTTTGTCGGAGAGTGATAACGCAGCAAGATGATGAGTATATGATTGCTTATCGGGCGTTGGACGAGGCGCTAGAAAAATATAAACCAGACTTTAACGCCTCTTTTTTGTCCTTCGCCTACAAGGTGATCCAACGCCGCTTGGTGGACTATTTTCGTCAAGAGGTCAAACATCACCGAGTGCTGCCAATCAGTGCACCAGGCGCGCGAGACGATGAAAACAATCATCAAGAACTTGTAGCCGTATCCTTTGAGAGACACAAAAATGAAGAGCTTGATCGCATGCGCCGTTTGGAGATTGATATTTTTATCAAAGCTTTAGCCAAATTTGATATCACCTTGAACGATTTGGCCAAGAAAAAGCCCAAACACCGCGACACTCGTGAGAATCTCTTCCAAATAGCCAATCAACTTGTGGCGGATGAGAACTTGTTACACAAGTTCTATACACAGAAAAGACCGGATAAAGAATTGGCTAAAGCATTGGGCATGCATCGCAGAACGCTGAGCAGACACCGTAATTACCTGATCGCATTGACGATCGTGGCGGTTGAGGACCTCGGCTTATTACGCAGTTACATTGGATTGTGACGGGGAGAAAGGGGGGGCGGACCTATGCAAAGAGGAATTATCATGGAAGTGCAAGCACGGCATTGGATTGTGCTCACCCCAGATGGCGATTTTATCAAAGTACCGAGAACCAATCATTCCTTAATGGTTGGAGAGGAAGTGACTCTCCAGGCAGCGAAGACGAACCGCCGGGCGCTTGTTCCGGCATTCGTCTCCGTTGCAGCCGCCGCCGTACTGGGGATGTTTTTCATCGTGCCACAGATGGCTCCAGATCAAGCACATGCGCAAACTTATATCTATGTCGATGTAAACCCGAGCCTCGAAATAGGCATCGATGATGAGCGCAATATCGTTGAGCTCCATCCTCTAAATAAGTCTGCTGAAAAGTTATTGGATGGGGAAAAATGGAAACATGAGAGTGTGGATGACTTTGTCGTCGATTTCTTGGACAAAGCCAAACAAATGGGCTATGTGCAAAAAAGAGACCAAGTTGTCTTGTCCGGCTATCAAGAAGAGAAAAACAGTAAAGAAACACTGGATAACCTCAAAACGGTCCTGGATAAGCAGAGCAAACAGAAAAACTTGGAATTGGAAGTCCATTCACTGGTAATGCCCAAAAAAGTGAAAGATAAAGCGAGCAGATTTGGTTTGTCACCAGTTAAGTATGCCGCGTGGATGATCGCCAAAAAAGAAGGCAAACAGCTAGAAGTGGAAGAGATGGGAGAAACGCCATTGACGGACTTGGCTGATGAGTTGGCGCCTGTTTCAGAGCTGTTGAACAAACCGGAAGCATTGCCTGAGCTGGTGGAAATCATTGAAAAAGAGCCACCGGCGGTTCAACCCACACAAGAGCCGAAGCCTGCCGACAAACCGACGCAACCCGCGGCGACACCGGCTGATCAGGGAGAGCCAACGCAACAACCAGTACAAGATAACCAGCAACCGGATCAAGGTGATTCGACAAAAAAGCCGAGCGACCCGGAAGGGACGAACCAAACGCCAACTGACAATCAAACAACAGACACATCACAAAACACAGAAACGCAGCCTGAAGTCAATACCACACAAGAGACGCAGTAAAACAGCCACCATCAACGATACCGACCATGCCTTTAGCAAGACTCGCATTTTTAGTTGCAAGCTGACACCTCCCACCAGCTTTCAACAGAAATGAGAGGGGCCAACCAATGAAGGGAATCGGGATCGTTCGGAAAGTGGACCATTTAGGACGCATCGTTTTGCCGAAGGAACTGAGGGATTTAATGAATATCAATCCTCATGATGGTGTTGAGATCTATGTGGATAACCATAGCATTGTTCTGAAAAAATACAGTCCCAGTTGCGTCTTATGTGGTAACGCCAATAAACTCTTTTATTTTCGTGAAAAAATTATTTGCGAAGAATGCGTTGAAGAAACAGCTAGATATGTGTTGGTTTCCAGTGAGCAAGCGTAATCCCAGGGCACCCAAGTGGGTGTCCTTTTTGTGCGACGGGCAGTCGTATCTTTGCGCGAAAGCGCATGAGCTATAAATACAGACAGCGATAACGTTACTGCGGTAAAACGAATCATGAGTCTGGAAAGTAGCCTTCCCGGTGGTGGAAATCCCCCTCGGGAGTGCTGGTACAACCCGAGAAGCCTAATCTAGGGCAACACCGTGAGGTGTTGTCTGAAGGAGATGCGGTAAGCCGAGAGGCCCGCAGGCGAATGAGCAGACCCAAATGCGTAAGCGTGAAGCACAGAGGCGGCAGGGCAAGTTGGCGACTGTGCGAAATTAACGGGAAGCCGATCCATTAAGGATGCCTGTTGCTCAATGAACCAGCCGAGTAACAGGAGCTTGTCAGGTGAAGGTGCTGGGTATGTTCATAAGGAAGATGCGATGACCCCGTGAGATCTCCGATCTCACCTACAAAGGATGTCAGCATATAAGGTTACGCCGAAATTGCCGACATGATCGGTGAAGTCAGACGTCCCCATAGTACGGAAGTACGAGCATGACCAAACATGTTCGGAACGGAAGGGGGGCGACCTCGTGGCGGTACACTTGAATGTTGTTGCATGTCAACAGTTACGCTACTTCGGTAAAAACGAACTGAAAGGCACAACGAAAGGTGTGACCATAAGACATGAATCAAGAATTGAAACTAAAGTGGCACAGTATTTTCGGGCAAATTCTATTTGAACGAAAACTTCATCAAGCATGGGAACAAGTGAAGAAAAATGGCGGAGCCGGTGGAATCGATGGGGAAACTATCGAAAGTTATGAGATGAGACTGAATGAGAATCTGGACAGTCTACTCCGGAAGCTGAAAGCCAGAGAGTATAAACCCTCACCAGTACGCCGGCGCTATATTCCAAAGAAAAATGGAAAGCTTCGACCACTCGGCATTCCAAATATCGAAGATCGCATTGTTCAACAAGCGTTAGTCAACATACTGCAACCTAAATGCGAAGGAGCCATATTCCATCGCTGGTCTTGTGGGTATCGCCCAGATCGTGGAGTACAAAGAGCCTTACAGATTATCCTGTGGAACCTAGAGGCAGGGTATAACTTTGTCTATGACTGTGATATCCGTGGCTTCTTCGACAATATATCGCATAAGAAGCTTATGAAAGTACTAACGAAATACATTGCAGATGGAACTGTGTTGGGCATGATTTGGGATATGCTGAAAGCTGGGTATATGGAAGCAGGGAAATACCACGAAACAGAAGCAGGGACGCCGCAAGGCGGCGTAATTTCGCCACTACTGGCTAACTTGTTCCTAAACGAACTGGATTGGAAATTAGAACAACACGGAATCCGGTTCGTCCGCTACGCGGACGATTTTCTGCTATTCGCTAAAACAAAAGAAGATATCCAAAAGGTAGCTGACATTACCAAGAGAACCCTTAATGAACTTGGATTGGAAGTTGCTGAGGAGAAAACGAAAGTCGTCGACTTCAACGAAGGAGATTTTGCCTTTCTTGGATTTTCTTTTGAACATTGGCAGAAAAGGAAGAAGGATGGAAAACTAGGCTTCATTGTCAGACCAACGCGGAACGCGTGGAAGGATTTTCGCCGGAAAATCAAAGAGAAGACCAGGAAAACTCTCACACTGAATACAAAAGTATGGGTAGAACGTCTGAATCCAGTTATACGGGGAAAGGTAAATTATTTCCTTAACGTATACAAAGCGGTGGAAGAAAATAAACGATATGGACAACAGAGTCGTTGCTTTGTTAACGAGTACAGTAGTCAATTGCGGGATGTGGACGGTTACATACGGAGACGACTCAGGGTTGCAATGATACATAAACACCCGAGTCAACGTAAAGGGAAATTAATGACAACGAAGTGGAACAATGAGTATTTTGTCCGTATTGGTCTCATTCCAGCATACTGGTTATACTACAATAAGCAGTCTGGACGTACACTTGAGCAGTATCTAGACCACCTGAAAGCAAGACAACGAAGCAATTACACCCGAAGGGTGTATGCGGCGAAAGCAAAAGGCCAAGAATATTTCACTCCCGATCGTGTCCGAGCGATAGAGTACTGTCGTCGTGCCAAGAACTAATTCATGTCAAATCACGTTGGTGAGCCGTATGCCTTAATAGGGCACGTACGGTTCGATGAGGGGGAAGCCATGTGAATGGCTTCCCTACTCTATTAATTCGCTGGGGGGAGGGGAGGGCTTTTCCACTTTAACGCTCAGCCTCTGTTATGTAACAAACTGACAAACAACCGCTTGTTTGGTAAAATAAAAACGTATCATCAGAAAAGAGAGTTTTTTTAAAATAGTTAATTTGTAATCGCTTCCAAAATGTGGTCCAATCACCCCGTGGTATTGGATGAAGGAGGGTGAGCATGAGCGAACCATGCGTTTTAGTTGAAAGAAAAGGCTATGTCGCCTTAATCCGCCTGCATCGTCCCCATGTGCTGAATGCGCTGAATCAAGCATTGATGAAACAATTGGCCGATCGGATGGAAGAGATGGACCGGGACGATGAGGTAAGGGTCATTGTGTTGACGGGCAGTGACAAAGCGTTTGCGGCAGGTGCCGATATTCAGGAATTGGCCGGCATGGGGCCAACCGACTTTGTCACCCAACCCTATTTCGTTGATTGGGAGCGCATTCGTCGGATCAGCAAGCCGATCATTGCCGCGGTAAAGGGTTATGCCCTTGGTGGGGGCAATGAACTGGCCATGTGTTGTGACATGATTGTCGCTGGAGAGACGGCCAAATTTGGACAACCAGAAATCAACATCGGTGTGATGCCGGGAGCGGGCGGTACCCAACGCCTAACCAAAGCGATTGGGAAAGCGAAGGCCATGGAACTGATCTTAACCGGGCGGATGATCACGGCGGAAGAGGGGGCGGAGTGGGGATTGGTCAATCGCGTGGTGCCGGACGAGCATGTCGAAGGGGAAGCTTTGGACCTGGCCCAAGATATCGCGAAAAAGCCACCAGTGGCGGTCCGTTTGGCCAAACAAGCGATCAACAAAGCGCAAGAGTTGACATTGGAACAAGGGTTGCAATTTGAACAACATGCTTTCTATTTGCTGTTTTCATCTGAAGATCAGCGGGAAGGGATGCAAGCCTTTATCGAGAAGCGCCAACCAGAGTTCAAAGGAAAATGAGGGAGGAATCTTAATCATGAGTGAAGCGACCGTTCTCTTGAACAAACAAGCGGGTGTGGGTGTGATCACACTCAACCGGCCACACGTATACAATGCGATTAACAATCAATTGAGCAAAGAATTGGTGGAAGTGCTGCAACAAGTGGCCCAAGACCAGGAAATCCGTGCCGTCTTGATGACGGGAGCGGGGAAAGCCTTTTGCTCGGGACAAGACCTTAGGGATCGGTCCGCCATGCAAAAAAGAGGAGAGCACTTCGCTTTGGGCCAGAGTGTGCGTGAGCGGTACAACCCTTTGATCGAAGCGTTGGCGGGATTGGAAAAACCTGTGATCGCCGCGGTGAACGGTGTAGCGGCGGGGGCGGGTTGCAGCCTGGCGTTGGCCTGTGATGTCCGGTTTATCGCCCCGTCGACCCGATTTGTTGAAGCCTTTGTGCGCATTGGCTTGGCGCCCGACAGCGGGTCCAGTTATTTCTTGCCGCGACTGGTCGGGTTGGGAAAGGCGTTGGAACTGGCGATGAGCGGACGGGATGTGGAAGCGGAAGAAGCGCTCCGCATCGGATTGGCTGAACGGATGGTGGAAGAGAAGAAGTTGTTTGAAGAGGCGTTTGCGTTTGCCAAGCAATTGGCGGAAGGACCGACGGTGGCGATTGGCTTAACCAAACGTGCGATCATCCGCGGGATGGAATCCACTTTAAGCGAGGCATTGGAATTTGAAGCGGAAGTGCAGGAACTGGCTGGCCGAACCGGGGATTTCCTGGAGGGAGTGCAGGCTTTCGCCGAAAAAAGGAAACCGCAATTCAAAGGAAAGTAACCCGTTTGTATGTTTGTCGTCATATGATGGATCAACAAAAAACTTTTGAATAACAAAGTGGAGATGGTTGATCATGGCGAGTCTGAATATAGATCACCTGCAAATGAGGGAAAAGCAGGCGGAACCGGCTTGGATGAGGGATGTTTTTGCCTTGATGGAAGAGCACGGCCATGAACAGGTGGTGTTTTGTCGGCATGCCGACACCGGCCTGAAGGCGATCATCGCCATTCATAATACAACGCTGGGACCTGCTCTTGGCGGCTGTCGGATGATTCCTTATGAAACAACAGATGAGGCGCTGGAGGATGTTCTGCGCCTCTCTAAAGGGATGACGTATAAATGCGGGTTGGCCGATGTTGATTTTGGTGGGGGCAAGATGGTGATCATCGGTGATCCGGCGGAGGATAAGTCACCGGAGATGTTTCGCGCGATTGGCCGTTTTGTCGGAGGGTTAAATGGGCGGTTTTTCACAGGGACGGATATGGGGACGGAACCGAAAGATTTTATTCATGCCGCAAGAGAGTCTTCTTCCTTTGTCGGGTTGCCTCGGTCCCACGGGGGGAGCGGGGATACGTCGATTCCGACGGCCATGGGCGTATTGCAAGGGATGCGCGCGACGGCGCAACACCTGTGGGGAACGACGGAGCTGGAGGGGAAAAAAGTGGCGGTGCAAGGGGTGGGCAAGGTCGGAGGCAAACTGGTGGAGTTGCTGATCGAAAAAGGAGCATCGGTCGTGATTGCCGACCTGTGTGAAGAGCGGTGTCGGGAGTGGGCACTGCGCGCGCCGCAACAAATAGAAATCAGCCAGGTCGATACCATCCATCAAGTGGACTGTGACATATTCGCCCCCTGTGCGCGTGGTGGCGTCATTAACGATCGCACGATTGGCGAATTGAGGTGTCGGGCCATCGTGGGTTCCGCCAACAACCAACTGATGGCGGATCGGCATGGGGATGAGCTTCATGAACGCGGCATCTTGTATGCCCCCGATTACTTGGTGAATGCGGGCGGCTTGATCCAGGCCGCTGATGAATTGGAAGGATATAAGGAAGAGAGGGTCCTCGCCAAAACAAAAGCGATTTACGAGATGGTGCTCGAAATATTCACCCGCTCCAAGAGAGAGAATATTCCAACATGTCGTGCGGCCGACCGCATAGTGGTGGAACGGATGGAAAAAGTGGCTGATGTTCGTCGGATCATCCTTGGCAGTAACCGGAACGACAGAGAAAGGGAGGGGCGTGAATGATTGGGCAGCTGGAAAAAGAGTGGGTGCAGTATGTGACGCCGCAAGGGCAGTTAACAGACATGGGCGTATCGTGTTGGCGGGCTCTCCCTGACGAAAGCAAGCTGCAATTTTACCGCTGGATGACCCTTGTTCGTCTCTTTGACCGTCGTTCGATCCTTTTGCAGCGCCAAGGCCGGATTGGGACCTACGCTCCGCTGGAAGGACAAGAAGCTGCCCAAGTGGGAAGCGCTTTGGCCCTATCCCGGGAAGATTGGATCTTTCCGAGTTATCGCGAGCATGGTGTGCAGATGATTGCCGGCATGCCCTTGTCGCAAATCTTCCTGTACTGGATGGGGCGGGTGGAGGGATGCAAGGCACCGGAGGGTGTTCGCTGCATGCCGCCTTATGTTCCGATTGCGACGCAGATCCCGCATGCGGTCGGTGCGGCCTGGGCCGCCAAACTGAAAGGGGAAGACAGTGTCGCCGTCGCCTATTTCGGGGATGGGGCCACATCCGAAGGGGATTTTCATGAAGGCTGCAATTTCGCCGGCGTCTTTGGCGCGCCCGTCATCTTCTTTTGCCAAAACAATGGATATGCCATCAGTGTGCCATTTTCCAGGCAGTCCGCGACCAAAACGGTGGCTGAAAAAGCGGCGGCCTATGGATTTGACGGAATCCGGGTCGATGGCAACGACATCTTGGCCGTCCATGATGTGATGCGCCAAGCGGTGGCAAAGGCCAGAGCCGGAAAAGGGCCAACGCTCATAGAAGCCGTCACGTATCGAAAAGGCTCACATACCACCGCGGATGACGCCAAACGGTATCGGCCGGAAACAGAAGTGAGGGAGTGGGTGCAACAAAAGGACCCGCTTGTGCGCTATGTTCAGTTGCTCAAAGCGGAGGGGTTGTTGTCTGATGCGGATGAGCAGGCTTGGGAGGCAGAGTGCAAGGAGCGCATCGATCTGGCCATCCGCGAAGCGGAATCGGCCTCTCCGCCACCCGCGACCCACTTGTTTGAGCATGTGTATGCCAACTGGGGGCCCAATGAACGGCGACAACGACAACAATGCGAGCAAGGCGGTGGGCAGGCACGATGAGGCAATTAACTCTTGTGCAGGCGGTTTGCGATGGTTTGCGGGTTGCTTTGGAACAAGATCCCCGCGTGATTGTGCTGGGAGAAGATGTGGGGCGAAACGGCGGTGTTTTTCGAGCGACGGAAGGATTATGGGAAGATTTTGGCGATGGGCGCGTCATCGATACGCCGTTGGCCGAAGCGGGAATCGTCGGCACTTCGATTGGCATGGCTGTGAATGGGTTGAAACCGGTCGCGGAGATCCAATTCATGAGCTTTATCTATCCGGGAATAGAACAAATCATCACCCATGCCGCCCGTCTCCGCACGCGCACGCAAGGCAGCCACCCGGCCTCTTTGGTGATCCGCGCCCCTTATGGCGGCGGGATTCGTGCCCCGGAGCTGCACTGTGATTCCACAGAAAGCATCTTTGTTCATATCCCGGGATTGAAAGTGGTGACCCCGGCAACACCAAGCGATGCCAAAGGCTTGTTGTTGGCGGCCATCAACGATCCGGACCCGGTGATCTATCTTGAGCCGATGAAACTGTATCGGTCGGTGCGGGAGCAGGTGCCCGAAGGTTGGTATGAAGTGCCGCTGGGCAAAGCGCGCAAAGTGCGTGAAGGAGAAGAGCTGACCTTGATTGCCTGGGGCGCGATGGTGCCTGTGGCGGAAAAAGCGGCTGGGCAGTGGGAAAACCAAGGGGTCACTTGTGATGTGATCGACTTGCGCTCTTTATATCCGCTTGATGAAGAGACGATCATCGAGTCAGTCAAAAAGACGGGTCGGGTGATCATCGTCCATGAGGCGCCGAAAACGGCGGGACTGGGAGCGGAGTTGACCGCGTTGATCAATGAACACGCCTTTCTCTATCTTGAAGCCCCCATCACCCGCGTAACAGGCTATGATGTCCCCGTACCGATGTTTGCATTGGAAGATGAGTTTCGTCCAGATGTGAAGCGCGTATCGCAAGCGATCGAGAGATTATTGGCGTTTGAATAGAAGGAGGGAGTCTGGATGTCGGTAGCCTTTCGCTTGCCGGATATCGGGGAGGGCGTAGCTGAAGCGGAAGTGGTTCGCTGGTTGGTTAAACAGGGAGAAGAAGTGGAAGAGAATCAACCGGTCATTGAGGTACAAACAGACAAAGCCGTCGTAGAATTGCCAGCACCTGCAAGCGGGAAAATGGCTGAATTGAAATGGAAGGAAGGCGATGTCGTTCCCGTTGGGGAGATCCTGTACGTGATAGGGGGTGAAGCGGGGGCAGAGAAGGAAGAAGCGAATCGCTCCCCACAGTCGGCCCCATTGAACCCGGGTCCCGCTTCGCCGCTCTTGCAGAAGAAAAAGCGAGTGTTAGCCGCACCTTCGACACGGCGTCTCGCCCGTGAACTGAGAGTCGACTTGACAACGGTCAAGGGAACGGGTGCGCATGGGCGGGTGACAGCGGAAGATGTGCGGGCCCATGCCTTGAACCACAACAAGCTGCTGAACGAGAAAACCAAACTTGCGCAAAACCGAGTGGTCGAGCGGGACTTTCATCCAGGTGAAGGAGAATGGAGCGAGACGCCTTTATCCCCCGTACGCAAAGTGATCGCGGAACGCTTGTTATTCTCTGTAACGACGAAGCCGCATGCGACGCATTTTGCCGAACTGGCGGTGGATGGTCTCGTAGAGTGGCGCCAGCGCCGTATGGCCGAACAGGATGGCTCCTCCCCCCGGCTTTCCTACCTGGCCATCATAAGCAAAATGGTCGCGCAGACCTTAAAACACCACCCACTGTTCAATGCCCACTTTATCGAAGAAACGCAAACCATTCGCCAGCATCATTCCGTTTCGTTGGGCATCGCCGCCGATACACCAAAAGGGTTGCTCGTTCCCGTGCTTCGGGAAGTGGAACGAAAAACGATGGACCAACTCGCGCAGGAGCTCCATTCGCTCACCCAATTGGCGCGGGCTGGAAAGTTGACGCCGGAGCACCTGAAAGGAAGCACGTTTACGATCAGCAATGCGGGAGCGCTGGGGGGAACGTGGGCCACGCCCATTATCAATCCGCCGGAAGTGGCGATCTTGGCGCTTCATCCGATTGAACAGAAGCCGATTGTGCAGGAGGGGAAATTGACCGTCGGTTGGCGGATGAATATTTCCTTGAGCTTTGATCACCGCGTGATGGATGGGGCGGATGCCATTCGGTTTGCTCAGACCCTGGAAACCTATACGCGGGATCCCGGTCGGTTGCTTAAAGAGTTGGTGTGACAAGGGAGACGGTCCGACGGTTTAGACATCGCCTTTCTGATCAAGGCGGTGTTTTTGCTTGTTGCGAGGGTAAATGACGAAAAGCAATATTTTTTGCTATTTATTAAATATTAATGTTTATTATGTTTTGTTAAAGGGAAAGAGTTACTAACCAACAAGAACAACCAAGGAGGAGGCACACATGAGATTTCACAACCGTGTCGTCATGATTACCGGAGCATCCAAAGGATTGGGGAAAGCCCTGGCCTTGGCCTTTGCCAGGGAAGGAGCAAGGCTTGCCATTTCCGCGCGTGGCCAAGATGGCTTAAGGGAGGTGGAGCAAGCACTCCAAGCGCAGGGAACCGAAGTGTTGGCTGTCGTTGGCGATATGGCTGAACCAAGAGATGTTGAACGCTTTGTGGCGACGACGGAAGCCCGCTTCGGCGCGATTGATGTGCTGATCAATAACGCCGGCATTTTTGGACCGAGTCCCGCCCCGTACCTACTGGATTTTCCGGAAGAAGACTTTCATGAAGTGCTGAAAGTGAACGTAATAAATCCCTTTTTGGTGACAAAGCGGGTGATCGCCGGGATGTTGCGCCGTGGCCAAGGCTCGATCATCAATGTGACCTCGGAAGCGGGTCGCGTCGGCTACGCGGGTTGGGGAGCGTATGGGATTTCCAAGTTCGCGGTGGAGGGGTTGACCCAGACCTGGGCTGATGAAGTGGATGGAACGGGCGTGCGTGTCAACGCGGTGGACCCTGGGGAGATGGATACGGAGATGCATGCCAAAGCGGTTCCCGATTGCGACTATGCGCTGGCCAAACCGGAAGAAGTGGTGGAGATCTTTCTGTATTTGGCTTCAGATGAGGCGGCACAGGTGAATGGCCAACGATTGCAAGCACAACTGGCTGAGGAGAAAGGGGAATGAGCAAGATGGCGACCGCTCCACTGACGTTTTCATTGCCAGAAGAGTTAAATGCGTCCACACCTCCGGAACGGCGCGGATTGCGGCGAGATCATGTTCGGTTGATGATCTCGGATCGGTCAACGGGCGCATCCGAGCATGTCCGCTTTCATCAACTGGATCAATTTCTTCAGCCTGGGGATGTAGTGGTGTTAAACAGTAGCCGCACCATTCCTGCTGTGTTGCGGACGGAGGACAGGGAAGTCCGTTTGGCCCGTCGATTGTCTGACCGGCATTGGGATGCGTTCATCATGGGCAAAACCGTGCAGGCGGGAGAGAAATTGATTTTTTCTCCCGCTTTGCAGGCTGAAGTGCACCGGATCAAGACACCGTTGGTTGAACTCCGCTTTTCCCTATCCGATGCCTGCTTATTGGAGCAGATTTATGCGTTGGGAGAGCCGATACGCTATGAATACATTCATCAGCCCTGGCCGCTCGAGTATTATCAGAACGTTTACGCGAGCGAGCCCGGTTCGGTCGAGCTTCCCTCAGCCGGTCGGGCTTTCAGTTGGGAAGTGTTGTTTCGCCTTAAGCGGAGAGGCATTCATGTCGCTTATCTCACCCTGCATACGGGACTGAGTTATTTAAGTGAAGAGCTGGGAGCGCTTCCGCCTGAAGCGAATTGCGAATATTATCATATTCCGCAAGAAACCGTGGAACGGGTCAGCCAAGCCAAGCAGGCTGGGAATCGGGTGATTGCGGTTGGAACCACTGTCGTTCGCGCATTGGAGAGCGACTGGCTGAGAAAAGCTCCCCATGAAGCCAAGGCCGGTTGGACTTGTATCCATATCGATGCGCATACCCCGCTCCGGGTAGTGGATGGGCTAATGACCGGTTTTCATGAACCGGAAGCGTCTCATCTGGATTTACTAAGTGCCTTTGCCCCGCCTGAATCGTTGAGGCGGATGTATGAAGAGGCGATTCAATTGCGTTACTTATGGCATGAGTTTGGTGATATTCATCTCATTATTTAACAGATTTGCGCCAGCGGGTACAGAGGAAAAGTCCAAATATGGCATATGTGCATCCCAGGGCACATACAAATGGCACCTTATAATCTGAGGTGCCTTTGTGCGTCGATTCCCTTATTTTGCTATGCCAACCGTATCACTCTGCGCATTGCGGCGCAGGCGCATACGCATCATCCAACCGCCAAAGAGCATCAGTGCAAGAGGATACAGAAGCCACCAGCCGAACGTTCCCATCGTCAGTGCGACGACCGCCAGCGTGAACAGACCGAACACTTTGAACAGCGGACGTTTTACCAAAGACTCTTCGCCGATCGTAAAGGTGATCGAGCCGTTCACGATCAACAGTGTCTCATGCGTCGGGTGCGTGTGCGTCGGATGCTCGCGTCCCGGCGTATCGCGCTGCACCTCCACCGAACCGGTAACGGGCAACAATTCCATCACCGCCTGTTCGAGAGTAATCGGATTGCCGCGCTGTATTTGCGGCTTGTCAAACATCTTTTCCATTCGTCTCCCTCACCTTCCTCTTTGTCTTGGTTTTTTCTCCCGACAAGCCATGTAGGAAGCGGAATGGGCACTTGGAAGGCGACTCATTGCTGTCTGTGATGTAGTACTGTTTCCATTCCCGGTTCTCCACATCGCCGTAAACACCCATCGCTGGGTGAATCTCCATCTCGTCGTACTTCTCCAACCGCTGGCGAACCGCGGCGCGACCCCTTTTTCCTTTTGGTCCTTTGAGTTCTTCAAATACCCACCAGCGCGGTTGGAACGTGATGATAAACGTCCCGCCGCGGCGGCTTCTGCGCTTAACATGCGCCGGTGTGTTGCATACAACGAAAATAGGTTCGCCGTTAAAGCAAAACTCCCATAGCGGGTCGTCCCAGTTAACTGGAAATTCTGCTGGCCATGGCTTCGGATCGTTCTCATGCAAAAATTGAAGCACACTCCAAAATTTCTCCTGATATTGTTCTATCATCAACTCTTCTTGCAACGGTTTGAAAAAGACGGCCATCGATGTCATCCGCCCCAATTCCCGGTAGATCTCCGTGTACCGGATCAAACTGTTACGCAATTGCATAAGCCCCGCTTCGTCGTGGTTTTCCACGAACAGATAGCGCAAACCGTTCTTTTTCAGCGCTTCCACACCGAATATACAGGGGAACGGCCTCTCTTTCGACAGCAGATCACTCTCAAACGACTTGAATACCGTCAAACCCCATTGCGGAATTTTTCCTTCGACCATAACCGAACGGTGCAGCAGCTCTTTCGTATAAAAATGCTTCGATTGCCAAGAATAAGGTTACAATATTTGGCATGAAGGAGTTGCAACCATGGATACGGTCACTCTGGCACGCGCGTTTTTTGGCACTTCCCTCGCTTTTCACATCATTTTCGCCACGTTGGGGATTGGCATTTCCGCCATGATTTTTCTCAGCGAGCTCGTTTATCTGTTGAAAAGAGATGCCCACTACGGCCTGATGGCCAAGCGGTGGACCAAGTCGGTAGCCATTTTGCTGGGAGTGGCGATTCCGAGCGGGACGATTGTGGCGGTTCAGCTTAGCCTGTTATGGCCGGGTTTTATGAAAATTGTTGGACAAGTCATCTCTGTCCCGTTTCAGGTTGAGATTTTTGCCTTCTTTCTAGAGGCACTGGCCTTATCCATCTATGTGTACGCGGCAGACCGGTTGCCTCCGGCATTTCGTGTGGTTGCCGTCTTTCTTGTCGCTTTGGGTGCGACCGCATCTGCCGTGTTGATCACTTCAGCCAACACGTGGATGAACACACCCGCCGGTTTCTCCATCAAGCCGGATGGCACCATCACCAACGTGGATCCGTGGAAAGCCTTTTTTAACCCCAGCTTTTTTGGCAGCGCCTACCATGTCGTGGTTAGCGCCTTGATGACGGGAGCGTTTGTTGTCGTATCGGTTGCGGCTTATCGCCTGCTGAAAGCGAGACAGGAAGAGGAACGACGGGTGCATCATAAGGCGCTCGCCCTTTCATTGGCCGTCTCTTTTGCCATGTCTTTTCTCACCGCCTTGTCCGGTCACGGTTCGGCTCAGAATTTGCATCACTACAGTCCGGAAAAGTTGGCGGCAGCGGAAGGCTTGTTTGAAACCCAACGGTATGCCCCTTTAGCGGTGGGGGGATATGTCGATTATGAGCAGAAAAAGATTCGCTATGGGGTGGAGATCCCCTACATGTTAAGCGTGTTGGCCGGCGACCGGTTCGATACCGAAGTGAAGGGGTTGGATGACTTTCCGCGCGAGACTTGGCCGCCTGCTTATACCCATACCCTGTTTAATGTGATGGTGGGGCTTGGCATGCTATTATTGGCCTTTGCCGCTTTGGGGTTGCTTGTTTACTGGAAACAGAGAAGAAAAGGGAAGGCGGTGTGGCCGGAATGGCTTCTACGGTGTCTGGTTGCGTCCGGGCCTCTTGCCATGCTTGGAATCGAGTTTGGTTGGATCTTCAGTTGCAGCGGACGGCAACCATGGACCATCTACGGCATCCAAACGACGGCGGAGGCGGCGACCAAAGCGGAGAACCTCGGCATGCTTTTTATTCTCTTCACCTTGGTGTATCTCTTCTTGGCCGTGATAGTGTCCGTGGTAATGATTCACCATTTCCGGCGCCATCCATTGGCACTGGAATTGAACAAGTTTAACCAAAAGTTAGGAGCGAACGCGCATGGTCAAACCCATTGAGCCATCCATCGCCATCCTTGCGGTGTGGGTTGTTCTCTATATTTACAGCATGGCGGGTTCGATTGATTTTGGAGCCAGTTTTTGGGCGATGGTATATGGCAACCAACAAACGCAAGCGGGTAAAATCGCCAATCGCTTTCTCTCGCCAACTTGGGAAGTGACCAACACGATTCTTGTATTGTTGGTGGTCATGGGCGTCGGTTTCTTTCCACGCGCCGCCTATATGTTGGGAAATGTCTTAATCGTTCCGGTCAGCGTCATTTTGCTGTTGATTACCATCCGCAGTTCCTTCATGGTTTTTGCCTATAACGTGGAGGGGCATAGCCGGATGCTGCAGATGGTTTCAGGGGTGACGGCATTGTTTATCCCCGCGTTCTTAATCAGCGCGCTCCCGGTGACGCAGGGCGGGTTTGTCCAAATCACGGGCAAGAAGGAATTGCTGTTGTTTGACGAATGGTTAACCAGCCCCTCCGTTTATCTCTACATTTTGTTTGGCGTAACATCCGAATTGTTTTTGTCGGCTCTCTTTCTGGCCGACTACTCGCGGGAATCGGGAGATGAAGAAGCCTATGCAGCCTATCGCAAGCATGCGATTCTCTTCGGGCCCATCACCTTGCTTGTGGCCGTGTTCACTTTATATACCTTGGAACCGGAGGCGTTATGGTTACTCAAGCGGCTCCAAGAATTCAAGGCGTGGTATGTGTGGTCCATTCTCGCTTTTTTGGTCGGTTATACCGCATTGTGGTGGAAACAGAAAGGGGGGAAGATCGGACGTCCCAGAGTGGCGGTCGTTGCCGTCGCGATTCAGTACGCCATCGCCACCTTCGCTTATGGCGCGGCGCATTTACCCTATATCATTTATCCGTTTTTGACGGTAGATCAAGCCTTTACGCAAATAAACACTTTCTATTCATTGCTGAAGGTCTTTACGATTGGTCTCGCGATTTTGTTGCCCGGATTTTTCATCTTCTGGCGTTTATTTATGAAAGACAAGCGGTATTTGCAGGGGGAGAAGCCATAACCTTTGATGTTTCAAGGGTTGTGGTCGCGGAATGATGTGTCGGTCCGGAAGAAAAATAAAAAAACCCCTTGCGCATTTTTTTTATATGTGTTAAATTAATCTTCGTCGCCGCGATGCGGTGATCACAAAAAAACGCACCTTGAAAATTAGATATGGAATAAAGCAACGAGGGTAAGAAGGAAGCATTGAAATGACCTT
>NZ_JBHTBW010000068.1:0-5139 GCF_042665195.1 Laceyella putida | reverse complement strand
GGAGCTCTTACGAGCTAAATGAACGAACACTTTCTCAGGTCACGGTTTACTCACTCTTTAGTTTTCAGGGAATGCGCGAAAAGCCTCTACAGCCGAAAGGTTGTGGAGGCTTTTTGTTTCTGTTTTGTGTTATCATGAGTGAACGATAATGCCTTAAGATAGATAAGATAGATAAGATAGAAAGGAAGAGCTGGATGACGTCACATTTTCAACGCCAAAAACTTTTGCCCGCCGCAAAAAGTGTCAAGGACTTCGAAAAATTGCTGGAAAGCGCATATGAGTATATTGTGATGCTTGATTGCCACATCGCCCAACTTCCACCTCTAATGAGACTGGCACACCAACATCAGAAAAAAGTGATATTGCACGTTGATTTAATTCAAGGATTGAAAAATGACGAATATGCAGCTGAATTTCTGTGTCAAATGGTCAAACCAGCCGGTTTGATTTCCACCCGAACCCCTGTGGTGCAAGTAGCCAAGAAACGGAGAATCATTGCCATTCAGCGCGTGTTTTTGTTGGATACACATGCTTTGCAAACGAGTTATCGTTTATTGGAATCTTCACAACCGGATTATATCGAGGTGCTCCCAGGCGTCATTCCGCATGTGATTAGAGAAGTGGTGGAAGAAACAAAGATCCCGATTTTGGCGGGAGGCTTGATTCGAACCAAACGGGAGCTTGATCAAGCTTTGCAAGCAGGAGCCGTTGCCATTACGACGTCAAATAAAAAATTGTGGCATATTCGATAAAAAGTATTGAAATTTATGTATCTATTATTTAAAATAGACATTGATAGCGCTTCCGAAATTCAGTTCTGATTTAAGTTCATAGCTGACATGAGTCGATGAGAGTCACTAAGGCCTCTGGTTCGTTTGAACGAGAGTAGGTTCCTAGTGGCTCTTTTTTGTACTCGTTTTGAAAAGAGGAGGGATTGTATGTCTCATTTTACCGCTGAGTTACTTGGCACGATGATGTTGATTTTGTTGGGGAATGGGGTCGTTGCCGGAGTGGTGTTACACCGGTCCAAAGCCTATCAAGCCGGTTG
Source organism: Laceyella putida (assembly GCF_042665195.1). Taxonomy (NCBI): domain Bacteria; kingdom Bacillati; phylum Bacillota; class Bacilli; order Caryophanales; family Thermoactinomycetaceae; genus Laceyella; species Laceyella putida. The sequence continues at coordinate 4,091 of NZ_JBHTBW010000068.1, read as the reverse complement.
GGTTGTGATCACCTTTGGTTGGGGTTTGGCTGTGATGGTTGCCGCTTATATGGTTGGCCACGTCAGTGGCGCTTATTTGAATCCGGCTTTGACCATTGCTTTTGCCGTCGCAGGGAAGTTGTCTTGGTCGGAAGTGGGGAATATGATTGTTGCCCAGTTGATTGGAGCCTTTTTGGGTGCCGTTTTGGTTTGGTTGCATTATTATCCCCACTGGTCCAAAACGGAAGAACCTGGGGATAAACTGGCCGTGTTCGCCACTTCCCCCGCGATTAAACATGTGCCGTCCAATTTATTGAGCGAAATCATTGGTACTTTTGTGTTAGTATTTGCCTTACTTGCATTTGGCAGCAAAGGGGTTGTTTTTGCGGACGGTTTGCAAACCCTGGTCGTGGGCTTTCTGATTGTGGCGATTGGGATGTCGCTCGGGGGAACCACGGGTTACGCCATTAATCCGGCAAGGGACTTGGGCCCGCGTTTGGCCCATGCCATCCTGCCGATTCCGGGAAAGGGATCATCGGAATGGGGATACGCCTGGATTCCGGTCGTGGGACCCGTCATCGGAGCGGTGCTTGCCGCGCTCCTTTATGGATGCTTGTATTAATAGTGAAAGGGTGAGAGGATGACTAACCAATATGTATTAGCGATTGATCAAGGGACAACCAGTTCCAGGGCGATACTGTTTGATCGAGCAGGACAAATCGTGAAGATTGCGCAACAGGAGTTCACCCAATATTTCCCTCAGCCGGGGTGGGTGGAACATGATGCGGAAGAGATTTGGGAGTCTGTTAAAGCGGTGTTGGATGAAGTGATTGAGAAAGCGGGAATCCAAGCCAGCCAGATCGCGGCGATTGGGATAACGAACCAACGCGAGACGACGGTGGTTTGGGACAAACATTCCGGCAAGCCCGTCTATTCGGCCATTGTATGGCAATCCAGACAAACCTCCGCCATTTGCGACGAGTTGGTTGCGCAGGGGTTGAATGATGTTTTTCGCAACAAAACAGGGTTATTGATTGATGCCTATTTTTCCGGGACGAAGGTGAAATGGATCCTTGACCATGTAGACGGGGCCAGGGAAAAAGCTGAGCGCGGAGACCTGCTCTTTGGCACCATTGACTCGTGGCTGATCTGGAAGCTGACGAATGGGCAAGTGCATGTCACCGACTATACCAACGCTTCGCGGACGCTGATGTACAATATTTACGAGTTAAAGTGGGATGAAGAATTGCTTGCCGCATTAACGGTTCCCCCGTCCATGTTGCCGGAAGTGCGAGCCTCTTCCGGTGTGGTTGCCAAGACGAGCAAAGCGGTTTTGGATGCGGAAATTCCGATCGCGGGGATCGCTGGCGATCAGCAAGCCGCTTTGTTTGGGCAAGCGTGTTTTGAACCGGGGATGGCCAAAAACACATACGGCACGGGCTGTTTCATGTTAATGAACACAGGTGAGAAAGCGGTTCCTTCCCGACATGGACTGCTTACCACCATCGCTTGGGGAATGGATGGCAAAGTGGAATATGCGTTGGAAGGCAGCATTTTCATCGCGGGATCGGCGATTCAGTGGTTGCGCGACGGATTGAAAATGATCAAGCATGCAGCCGATTCGGAACAATTTGCAACACAAGTGGACTCAACCGATGGGGTTTACGTCGTCCCGGCGTTTGTCGGTTTGGGCACGCCATATTGGGATCAGGATGCCCGCGGGGCGGTTTTGGGGTTAACCCGCGGCACGACCGACGCACACTTTATTCGGGCGACGTTGGAGTCACTGGCTTACCAGACCAAAGACGTTTTAACGGTGATGGAACGGGATTCCGACATTCAATTGAAAAAGTTGCGTGTTGACGGGGGGGCCACCGCGAATCAATTTTTGATGCAGTTTCAAAGTGACATTTTAGGGGTACCAGTGGAAAGACCGAACGTTTTGGAGACAACAGCCTTGGGGGCTGCGTATCTGGCCGGTTTGGCGGTGGGATATTGGGAAGGCAAAAACGAAATTGCCCACCATTGGCACCGGGATGCGATTTTTGACAGCCAGATGGATGACACGGAACGAGAAAAGTTGTACAATGGATGGGTAAAAGCGGTTGAAGCCACACGGGCGTTCAAACCGTAATGGCTGAAGAACAAGTTAATAGGTTATGGAGATTTGGAGATAAACCACATACCCTTATGCACTCATGGCATAAGGGATTATGTGGTTTTTTTATTATCATAAGGAGGGATCGGACATGAGCCGAAGACAAGAGTGGAAACAAGACATGCAACGTGAAGTGGATTTGCTGGTGATTGGCGGGGGGATTACAGGGGCTGGCATTGCACTCGACGCACAAGCGCGCGGAATCGACACGGCGCTGGTGGAGATGCAAGACTTCGCCGCCGGCACATCGAGCCGTTCCACAAAGTTGGTCCACGGTGGATTGCGTTATCTCAAACAATTGGAAGTGCAACTGGTTGCCGAAGTGGGGAGAGAACGGGCCATTGTTTATGAGAATGGACCTCATGTCACCAAACCGGAGTGGATGTTGTTGCCAATCGTGAAGGGAGGAACCTATGGCAAATGGGCGAGCTCCATCGGGTTGACCGTCTATGATCGTTTGGCGGGCGTCAAGAAGAGCGAGCGGCGGCAGATGTTAAACAAAGATGAAACGTTGCGAAAAGAACCGCTCCTGCGCAAAGAGGGATTGAAAGGTTCGGGATATTATGTTGAGTACCGTACCGACGATGCCCGGCTAACGTTGGAAGTGATGAAAAAAGCGGTTGAGTTGGGTGCAAAGGCGTTTAATTATATGAAAGTGACCGAGCTTTTGTATGAGAACGGCAAAGTGGTCGGTGTAAAAGTGCGGGATCAGATATCCGGGGAGGAACATGTTTGGCGCGCCAAGAAAGTTGTCAATGCGACAGGCCCATGGGTGGATGAGTTGAGGGAGATGGATGGCTCCAAACACGGGAAAACCCTGCATTGGACCAAAGGTGTCCATATCGTGGTGGATGGCAGCCGTTTTCCATTGCGACAGGCCGTCTATTTTGATACGCCAGACGGACGGATGGTTTTTGCCATTCCGCGTGACGGCAAAGCGTATATCGGGACCACGGATACCGATTACCGCGAAGACCTCACCCATCCCAGGGTCACGGAAACGGATCGGGATTATCTGTTGCAGGCGGTCAATGGCATGTTTCCTGAGGTTAAATTGACACAAGAGGATGTGGAGACGTTTTGGGCCGGCATCCGTCCCCTTATTCACGAGGAAGGGAAGTCTCCCTCGGAGATATCGCGCAAAGATGAAATTTTCCATTCCAAGACGGGGTTGATCACCATCGCGGGTGGGAAGCTCACCGGATATCGCAAAATGGCGGAAAAAGTAGTCAATCTGGTGGCGAAAGAATTGCATCAAGAAACAGGAAGAAACTTTGCCGCGTGCCAAACACATCGCATTCCGATCTCAGGGGGAGAAGTGGGTGGGGCCTCGCAGTTTGCATCGTTTGTGACGGATAAAATAAAGCAAGGGATAAAGTTGGGGTATACAGAACAACAAGCCGAATGGTTGACCCGTTTATATGGCGCCAATGTGGAACGCGTCTACCAATGGGCCACCGAGGATGGAAAGGCTGCGGCCGAGCGCTATGCGATCCCACTTGACCTCTATTCTTCCCTCATGTATGGATTGGAACATGAAATGGTCCTAACGCCTGTGGACTATTTGCTCCGCCGCACAGGAGCCATGCTGTTTGACATCGCCTGGGTCCAGCGGTGGAAAGATGGGGTGATTGAAGTGATGGCCAATTATGGTGCTTGGGATGAGCAAGCAAGAAAGCGGTGGGAGCGGGAATTAGAGCAGGAGATAAACTATGTGACTGAAGTGGTTAGTGACAAGGCAAGCAATAATGGCGTCATTAGAAAGAAATGAAGGATGTTCTCCCTTGTCATTTGATAAGGGAGATTTTTTTATAAAAAAGGGTTGCATTTGTTTTTTAGCCGTGCTATATTAATTCTTGTCGCCGCGATGCGGTGATCACAAAAAACAACGCACCTTGAAAATTAGATATGGAATAAAGCAACGAGGGTAAGAAGGAAGCATTGAAACGACCTT
>NZ_JBHTBW010000067.1:0-4738 GCF_042665195.1 Laceyella putida | reverse complement strand
TGAGCCGTTTTGGTTCCAGAAACTGTAGAATAATCATTTTTAAGTAATCTTTCTGCATCAGTCTCATCAACAGGGGCAAATTGAATCTACCTAAACAATTAGATTCCTAATACAAGTACTCACCGAATGGCCATCCTGGTACAAGAGGCGGTCCGGGTACGTGTGGTACATGTGGTACATGTGGTTCGTGAGGTTCCGGATCAACGGGGTTTCGTGGACACATTGGACAATTGCATGGATAACTTCGTGGACACATTGGACAATTGCATGGATAATTGTACTGGAAATGATCCCACGAATAAGGTGAGTAATAATTCCAATACATCCGATAAAGAGTATGCATATTGCACTCATCCTTTTTTAGAATTTAGCTCTATTCAATTTATGTGCAATGCCCAATTATGGTTACATACTCAGAAACGTTTATATCCACGCTTTTTCTCCCACTCCCCATATGTCAGATACTCCTCCACCCCCTCACCTCGAATCAACCTTTCCTGTGGTTCGCCAACCAACTGGAGCCGGAAGATACATGGGCAATTGATGTCATCTCTTGCTGTTTTCATGAGTCCTGGTGCGGGACCCCTGCCACCAAACTGACTGACAAAGTCCTCATCTACCCCTACAATTGTGCCGTCGAGTCGTCGATGTGCCGGCCTTGTCCTCTTGTCCAATGTCGCATCCCAAACCTTCACCATATTCAGCCCTAACTCAGCGGCTTTCTTGGTGCTTTCTACTTTCCCTTTGTTTCTCACCCGATGCCCCTCTGTCCGGGCAATGGTGCGGGATTTATTGGCATCCTGTTCCAATACCTTTTTCATTCGTTGAGCCATTTCTTCATAGCTGTCACCCAAGATCAATCCTTCTTGAGCCAATTGATGCTTAATTTCCGCGATGATTCTTTTCCGGTTTCGCTGAAGCCGATCGATTAGGGTAAGTTTATCAATCGGGGCCAGCACCGCTTGCTTGATCATCAGGATTAAGGAGTTCCCAAGTAAGTTGCGCCCCAGCCAACTCCATCTCTATGGCCCATCCCGTCATGTAATACATGTCCCGGTAGGTTTCAGCCAGCGAATCAACCAGGAGCTTACCACTTTGAGCATAGATACGGCTGATTTCACGGATAATCGCTTTTTCCAGATTGCTCAATCGCCTACGTTGCTTCGTTGTTCTTCGCTCATGGGGAATGTGGCATACAAGTCCGCCAACTCTCTCCTAATTTGCTGTAATGCCCTTCGGTATTCCTTAATCAATGTCTTCTCTGTCTTGGTTAAAATCTGATTGGCTCGCTGATCCACTTTCTTCAGGTTGCTCTCCAAACTCATCATCCACGCCACAGGCACGGAAATCGGGCGACCCATTATTAAAGGCGATCTGGCCACCCACCGTTATATCGCCAAAAATGTGCGCGACTTCGCCATGGAGATGAACCCCAACTACAAAGTGATTTCGTCTACCGTCAAACCATGTCAAAGTGAATGTCTACTATGCGGAAGAGCACGCCAAGTTCTCCCAGGACCTCCTGCAAAGCGGAGTGGACAGCATTAAGCTCTTCAGCGAAAAGTTTGGCGCCTACCCCTGGCCGGAGCTGGATGTCGTCAGCATGCGCGGTTGGTTTGGCGGCATGGAGTATCCCCAATTGGTCATGATCTCACTCCCGGACAGCGCCACCCCGGCTTGGGTGCGCTCTGTCAACGCCCATGAGATCGGGCACCAATGGTTCTACGGCATCATCGGCAACAACGAGTATGACGAGGCTTGGCTGGACGAATCGTTTGCCACCTACTCCGCCGCCCTCTATGACAAGGAGATGGATCAACTCACGGCGGAACCCGTTCCGGGCTATCATCTATCCTCCCCCGTCTCCGACTTCACCGCGCACGGGGAAGAGGGCATCGCCGCCTACTACAACATGATCTACGACTACGGCTCCCGCACATTGAACGATTTGCGCAAACTGTTGGGAGATGAGCAATTCTACGCTTCCATGCAAGCGTACTTCAAGGAGAAGAAATTTGGCATCACCACCACCAAAGACTTTATCCGCATCATGGAAGAAACCAGCGGTCGCGAGGTTAATCCGGTTTGCTTTTACTTGGATGTTTCAATACCTCGTAGGTAGTTCATAAACTTCACCATAGAAATCAATCTACTGCTCCCGACTAAGTTTCATTACCTCTTAGGTACTTCATAAACCAGATTTGCCATTGGAAGAAGCGGCAACTTGTCGCAGGTTTCAATACCTCATAGGTAGTTCATAAACCCTATAAATAGATTAAAAGCACCTATATCCTCACTATATATGTAATGTAGTTCACTTGCTATATATAAATATACTGTAATTACAAAATAATAATTGTCGTCGATCCCCAGAGTTTTTTACACTACTGTAGATCGACGACAACTCGATTAACAAAAAAACGAACTTAGAATGGACTGACTTAACCATACCATTTATTTTACCCATCCAATACAAATGCACAAACCCTTTTGGAAGTGAGGGGTCAGAATCATACATAATATACATTTCTCTATATACTCCCATCACATAGTAAAAATCTTCAATATCCCCCTCTTCTTTTGATCAAATGGATTCATCTATAGCTAATTGCTTAGATTCAATTAATTGGGATCAGGCCCTTCCGGGCCTTTATTTATTTGTAATCACCCAGATATCTGCAAAGTGTCGCCTTGGAGACCTGAAGCGTTTCACAAATTTTCCACCTCTTCATTATCAACTCATACCGCGATATCTTTTTTCTGATAATACACATATGCAAATATAACACTGACCAAAATCACAGCCACCATAATCCAGACGTACAGAGCATCAATTGCATTATTTTTTACGATATCCGCTGCATCTACATATTTAAAAAAGCTTAGATATTTAAAGTCCTCTAGATCCTCTGTAACACCAGACATAATGTTTAGGAAATAAGAACCGAGTACAATCCCCAAAGAAATCGAAACAATGCTTCTTGTTTTCTTCATCAACGCTGAAAGCGCAAAAGAAATTGTAGCAAATGTGAGATGAAGTAATACAGTAGCTATAATCAACAACGTAAAAGGTTTAATATCAACTTCTTCTTTAGCAAATTGGAATGCAATGAGGCTTAATCCTGTTACAAATGCGTTTAAGATAAGGATATTCACAATAACCGCCAACAGTTTTTGCGTGATGATCTGTGTTCTTGTTAATGGTTTAGAAAGTAAAAACTCAATCGTTTTATCAGTTTCTTCCTTCGCAATGATATTGGCCGCAAGCATCGCAGCAAAGATACTTCCGAGTAGTGTGGTCATCAAATAGATTTGGACACCATAAAAGCCTACTAATGTAGTTAAGTCTAATTCATCCATTCCAAATGCTTTTTTGATACCCTCTGGGTATGCATCAAGTAATTCTTTCTTCGCTTTTAGTGCATCCGCCATCTGCTGAAAATTAGCCAGTAATAAAAAGGCATATCCCCCAATAATAAGGCTCCAAATAATCAATGACTTGGCATTTCCAGCAAACTCTCTTCTAAAAAGCATGCTGTTCCCCCCTTACTTTTCGTAGTAATGCATGAATATTTCTTCTAATGATGGCTCTTCAATCGATATATCTTTGATTGGAAGCTGGGTTAATTTCACGAGCAACGGATTGATATCTCCACCATAAAAGAGTGTGATCGTATTTCCTGTTCTTTCTTGCTTGACGATTCCTGCCAGCTGTAAATCGATATCATACTCACCATCAAGTGTAATCGTTACATTTTTTACTTTGTTATGTGTTAACGCTTCGACTGATTCTACTTTTACAAGAATACCTTCTTTGATAATGGCTACACGGTCACATGTCTTTTGTATCTCACTAAGAACGTGAGAGGAAAAAAAGATGGTCACTCCTTTGTCTCGTTCTTCTTGCAAAAGTTCAAAAAAGGTGTTTTGCATCAATGGATCAAGCCCACCGGTAGGCTCATCGAGAATCAGCAGTTTCGGTTCATGTAGGAGCGCTTGCACAATCCCTACTTTTTTGCGATTACCAAACGATAAATCCTCGATCTTGCGAGTTAAATCTAAGTCCAGTCGATCCGCCAATTTCTTCATGCGATTGGTGTCCAGCTTCTGATGGAAGTTAGCTGAATAACGTAGAAGATCGATCACTTTCATGTCATCGTAATAATGAATTTCTGATGGGAGATAACCTACCTGTTGCCTGATTTCTTTTGAATGTTTCACGATATCTTTTCCAAATATAGTGGCACTTCCGCTGGTAGGGTATATGAAGTTTAGCAAAAGTCTAATGGTAGTGCTTTTACCTGCTCCATTGGGACCAATGAAACCAAAGATTTCCCCTTCTTCAATGGAAAATGAAAGATTTTCTACACCTTTGCTTTTTTTGTTGTAATACTTGGTTAAATTACGGATGTCTACAATTTTGTTCAAAATCTTTCCCTCCTCTTTATATGAAAGTTTGTCTATTCGTGAGATTCGGTCAGTCGGGTATTGTGGCTCCGTACCAGCCTGTGCCCTCCCTGTGGGTATGCTGCCTTGCGAAGATGCAGAAAAGTCCACTTGGTAGCGGAGCCCTCATACTAGAGGACTTGCGCATGTCACTCCGCCCCAATCCGCACTCCTTGCTATGACAATACCGGAGAAACGCATGCTTACATAGTAACTGGAGTCATATGACTAGGGCGTGTCTGGTGAATCCATCATGATTTCCTGTTAGAATGTTCATAACAACAAAAGCAAG
>NZ_JBHTBW010000066.1:0-21370 GCF_042665195.1 Laceyella putida | reverse complement strand
CAGTGTAACAAAAAAAGTGCCCGAAGGCACTTTTACAAATCATGTTATGCTTTTGCATCAGTCTCTGAAGAAAGGTCTCTTTCCATTTGTAATATTGAGTTTGCAATATTCCGTATTCTCCGCATACAGCAGAGATGTTAGCTACTTTTTTCCGGGGTCTCAAGCGGCTGGATTCCTTCTTTGTTCAGTTCCAAATGAATGATCCAGTGGATGTTGACAAAAAGCACTGCCTTTTTTATTATTATACCCATAGAGGTATTAGTATATCGAAGCAAACCTTCGGTATTTAGGTTTGTATTTTTTACTTCGATTATATACCTATACGGGTATTTGTATTGTGGTTGCCTTTGGAAACATTAATTTTGACAAAAAAGGGGGGGGTTCATTAAAAAAACATTTCAACCATTACACCGTAAGACGTGGAACACCGGCTCCCAAAAGGAGAGAAACTGAAAATTATTGATGTTGGAGATGAAAAGGAAGTAGCGGAAGGGAAAATCCCGGAAGCGAAACATATCGCTATAAGGACCCTGCCTGATCGGCTGCATGAATTGGATCCGAATAATGAATACATCATGTTGTGCCGTTCAGAAGGTAGAAGTGAGCTAGCCTGTTAGTTTTTGCAAGAACATGGATTCAATGTGAAAAACATGATCGGTGGGATGCTTGCTTGGAAAGGAAAGACGCAATATAAGGAGGAGTGAAATATGTCCATCAAAGTCGATTTTCAATTAGATTGCAAGGGCCTTTCTTGTCCTATACCAATCGTTCGTACCAAAAAGGCGATGGATCAACTGGAGCCTGGTCAGGTAATTGAGATACAAGCGACGGACCCCGGCTCCTTGGCAGATATTCAAGGATGGGCAAAAAACACGGGGCATCAATACTTGGGCACGAAAGAAGAAGGAGAGGTATTGAAGCATTATTTGCGAAAAGCTAGTGAGTCCGAATTACAAAAAGAGCGAAAGCACCCTCATGTCGTTCAAAACGAGGAGCTATTAAAAAAGCTGGATAGAGATGAAGGATTTCTTCTAATAGATGTTCGTGAACCAGCAGAGTACGCTTTTGGACATATTCCTGGGGCCTGTTCAATTCCATTTGTTCAATTGGAAGATCGAATGAATGAAATTCCAAAGGATCAACCCATATATGTCGTCTGTCGCACAGGCACCCGTAGCGACATGGCTGCTCAACAGTTGACCAAGTATGGGTTTAAAAATGTGATCAATGTCGTTCCTGGAATGTCTAAGTGGACAGGTCCAGTCGATCAAGAAAAATAAGAAAGGAGGTGTGCATTTCATGGTAAAAATGATGACGTCAAAAGAAGCAGCCGAAAAAGTCATTCATGAGGAACTTTTTATCTTGGATGTACGGAATGAAGAAGACTACACCAATTGGAAAATCGAAGGAAAAAAAGTGGAGTCCATTAACATTCCGTATTTTGATCTAATTGATGGTGTGGAACACGCATTAGAAAAATTGCCGAAAGACGAGAGAGATATCCTGGTCGTCTGTGCAAAAGAAGGCTCCTCCAAATTTGTGGCAGAGCAATTGGATGAAGCGGGTGTGGATGAGGTGTATTATCTCCAGGGCGGTATGAGGGTGTGGAGTGAATACCTCTATCCAGTCAAAATCGGCGATCTGAAAAATGGTGGAAGCATTTATCAGTTTAACCGAATCGGAAAAGGGTGTCTCTCCTATCTGGTTGAGTCTAATGGTGAAGCGGCGATCATCGATGCGGTAAGGATGACGGATACGTTTGAGCAATTTGCTCAAGAAAAGGGGCTTACCATTAAATATTTGATCGATACCCACCTCCATGCTGACCATATTTCAGGTGGTCGTAAATTGGCTGAAAAACTGGGGGCGACATATTATCTCCCCCCTAAAGATGCGATTGAAGTGACTTTCTCATACGAACCATTAGAAGAAGGAAAAGACGTTCTGGTCGGTAATGCACTCATTCGTATTCAACCTCTGTACTCTCCAGGGCATACGATTGGAAGTACATCCTTAATAGTGGATGATCAATATCTTCTGTCTGGAGACATCTTATTTGTGGATTCCATCGGTAGACCCGACTTGGCAGGAAAAGCCGAAGACTGGGTTGGAGATCTGCGCCGTTCCCTATACCAACTGTATAAAGAACTCTCACCAGAGCTTCTTGTTCTGCCAGCACACTTTGGAAAGATTAGCGAAATGGATGATCAAGGACGCGTGTTTGCCAAACTGGGAGAACTGTATGCGAAAAATGCGGGTCTGCAAGTAGAAGATGAACTGGTATTCCGCAAAATGGTAACGGAGAATCTTCCGCCACAACCCCATGCTTATCAGGAAATTCGTCAAACCAATATGGGGAAACTCACCCCTAAAGAAGATGAACAGCGAGAAATGGAAATTGGCCCCAACCGTTGTGCCGTGCATGATTAATTCATTTTTGTTAAGGAGGACGAATGAAAAATGAACGCAGATAAAGTGTTAGATGCAAAAGGGCTTTCTTGTCCCATGCCCGTTGTTCGCGCAAAAAAGGCGATGGATGAATTAAAATATGGACAAATTCTGGAACTTCATACGACCGATTCAGGAGCTTTAAGTGATATTCCTGCATGGGCTAAAACAGCAGGGCATCAAGTGAAGGAACAAAGCGAAGATAACGGTGTCTATAAATTCTGGATCCAAAAAGGTTAAGTGATTCAAAGATGATCTCCTTCATTATATTCATGGGGGAAGGATCGAAGGTGATCATCTCAGTTAAAATCTTCAAATGGGAGAGGAAGATAATAATGGAAAACAATAAATCAACCTTGATTGTATTCAGTGGCGATTTGGATAAAGCCATTGCAAGCTTTATTATTGCAACGGGATCTGCTACGATGGGAAACCAAGTGACCATGTTTTTTACCTTTTGGGGACTGAACATTCTTCGTAAAGAGCAGTATGTACGTGTGCAAAAATCATTCATGGATAAGATGTTTGCGAAGATGTTGCCGAGAGGGCCTGAAAAATTGGGAATTTCCAAGATGAACTTTGGTGGCTTGGGAGCCAAGATGATGAAATACACCATGAAGAAGAAAAATATTACGACTCTGAAAGAGCTCATCGAAATGGCACAAGAACTGGATATTAAATTGGTCGCATGTACCATGTCCATGGATGTGCTGGGAATTAAAAAAGAAGAGCTGATTGACGGACTTGAGTATGCTGGGGTGGCATCATATCTTGCAGAAGCAAACGAGGCAAAACTTAACTTGTTTATCTAAGAAAGAAGTGTTCAGATGTGGATATAGGATTGATGATACTCATTTTTTTCATTGGATTTATTGGTTCTTTTACTTCCGGAATGTTGGGCATTGGAGGATCGATTATTAACTATCCAATGCTGCTCTTTGTTCCTCCTTTACTGGGATTTACTGCATTTACTGCTCATGAAGTGACGGGAATTAGTGCGGTTCAAGTATTCTTTGCGACTATCACTGCGGTGCTTACTTACCGAAAAGGAGGATATTTGAATAAGGCTCTTATTCTTTACATGGGGATCAGTATTTTAATTGGGAGCTTTATTGGTGGGTATGTGTCCAAATTGCTTAGTGAAGGACAAATTAATTTGGTTTATGCCATTTTGGCGACGATTGCGGCAGTCATGATGTTTGTTCCCAAAAAAGGACTGGATGATATCACAGTAGATCGAGTGACATTTCATATTCCTTTAGCGATAATATCTGCATTTATCATCGGGATTGCTTCCGGGATTATTGGCGCAGCCGGTGCTTTTCTCCTGGTTCCCGTTATGTTGGTTGTTTTGAAAATCCCCGCCCGAATAACGATTGCTACTTCTCTTGCTATTACTTTTATATCTTCTATTGGGTCCACCATTGGAAAAGTGGTCACCGGTCAAGTTTTTCTAATTCCCGCCATTATTTTGGTTATTGCCAGTCTGATCGCCTCTCCTTTGGGGGCAATCGTTGGAAAAAAAGTAAAACCCAAAACGTTACAAGTGATATTATTGATCGTCATTGTGGTTACATCTGTAAAAATATGGTTTGTTCTTCTTTATTAACCCCCAAAACTTTAAGGGGGATTTTTTCTCTCAAAGAAGGAAAACATCCATTGATTAGTATTTTCGTTGGTATTATCGTATTATTAGGCGGGATTCTTTATTTTTTCCTTATGAATCTGGGCATTAAAAAATAAGCCCGAATGAATTAATGAATATCATAAAAAAAGAATTCGTTTGATTGATGTTTGGAAAAACATGAATTTCATGCAGGTCATATTTCTGGAGCAATAAATATTCCGCTTAGTCAAAAGGGAATCATTAAAGAAAAAGTCTTCCGCACGGGTACTGAACGAACGCATTTATCTGTACTGCCGAAGCGGTTCGGCGAAGGGCGATAGCCGCCTGACAAGAAGGCAAGCTCGGGTTCCAGCATGTATTCAAGGTGGATTCATGCATTGGAAAGAACCGATCAGAAAAAGCAAGTAGGGGGAAATACCATGCTATATGATGATGATGTAAAAAAACGTTTACGCCGTATTGAAGGACAGGTTCGCGGAGTTTTGCGCATGATGGATGAAGATAAAGATTGTAAAGATGTCGTGTCACAATTATCCGCGATTCGTTCAGCCGTGGATCGGTCGATTACGTATATTGTGACTCATAACCTGGAACATTGTTTGAGGGAAGAGCTAGAAAAAGGTGGAAATGCAAATACCAAAAAGCTTTTAGAGGAAGCAATGAATTTAATGGTACGCAGTAGATGAATATATTTGTTAAGAAGACACTGTTTTCAAGCCGATTTTGACCTTGATATGGTTAGAAATCGGTTTTTGTTTTTTTTGCTTGTCTCGGAGCCGAGAGGTACTTTTGAAAGAACTTATAGGTTTAGTTGGATTCTCTTTTGACCCTGAGAAAAGCAAAGAGATAAGATGAATGGAATCAAAGAGGCTTCCGGAGATGGGACATGCCTCTTTTGCATCATATCTGAGCCAGGGCTATTTGTTTTTCGCATAAAGGTAATTGTATCGAATTCCATGTTTAAGCTCATCAGTCATAATCTCAAACACCATGTTTTTAAAGGCTTTTCTAGGAATTGTGAAGTAAATCTTTCTATAGAGTTCAACGGCCCCCGACTCCCCGAAGATGGCGCGCCGCAATCCTTCCAAATAAGAAGCGGGAGGAGTAAAGGGTTCGTATTCATCGCCTTCAATGGTTTGGCCTGTCAAAGAATAGTACATTTCCCTGAACATCCTGCGATGTTTTCTTTCATCATTCCGAATGGATGTAATGACCTCTCTGTCCTCTTGGGATGGTGCATGTTGAATCAAATAATCATAAAACAACTCATCCGTTCTTTCATCTTTAACCGCTTCTTTTAACAATGGGATGGCGTAGGCCGGGTTTGTTTGATACATATTCCCATTCGCATGGATCATTGGCCGCATTACACTGGATTGATAAAAATAGTTCATCATTTTTCCTCTCCTTTACGCACAGATGATACATCGTATGACGCAAGGGTCTATAGGGTGCATATCTTTATGCGGAACATCCTTTCTGCATAAATGAGGAAAGGTGTTGTCCCTGTGAAGATTATTTATAAGTTATTTCAAAAGTAGTTAATGAGCGGAAAACCTTATCCTCATGTGCGAAGATGGACAAAGTGAAGCGAATGGGAAAACGTTTTAGGAGCGGCCGCCAAACCTATGTCTCCATTCAAAAGATGGTATTGAAATAGTCTCTATACATTCAACTGTTCTATATGTAATCGCTATGCATATAAATGGTTTATAGATGTTATTGTGTCGGCGCTCCTCCACAGAAAGGTTATTAGTCTAACCATTTTCATACCTTGAGGGGAAATCTATGCACGAAGTTAGTTTGATGGCTGAAGTATTATCGATTGTTGAAACGGTTGCGCAAGAGGAAGGAATGGTGGCAGTACATAAAGTGAAACTTGTTTTGGGAGAAGGGTTATTGCTTATGCCCGATTCCTTGCAATTTGCTTTTGATATTCTGAAAAAGGAACCGATTGCAGATACAGCTACTTTAGAAATGGAGACCAAGGAAGGTAGGGTGTTCTGTGTTGAGTACATTGAAGGAGAGTAAAGAGGTGAAAAAACAAGTTTATTTGCAAAAATCCGTTTTGCATGGTAATCAAGCGTGGGCGGAACAGAATCGAAAACTTTTTCAAAAACACTCCGTTCTGACGGTAAATTTGATCAGTTCACCAGGGGCAGGAAAGACCACTTTGCTTGAGAGAACGATCAAAGATTTGAAAAAATATTTGCGCGTTGGCGTGATTGAAGGGGATGTAGCTACAACACTTGATGCTGAAAAAATAGCAGCTCAAGGAGTAAAGACAGTGCAAATAAACACGCATGGTGCGTGTCATTTGGACGCAAAGATGATTTCTAAGATCGTAGAAAATATCCAGTTGAGTGAACTGGATCTGCTGGTGATTGAAAATGTGGGAAATCTTGTGTGCCCGGCAGAATTTGATTTGGGGGAAAATTTGCGTGTCGCGTTGCTTAGTACAGCAGAAGGGGAGGACAAAGTGTTAAAGTATCCTTCCGTTTTTGAACGTGCAGATGTAGTGATATTAAATAAGATCGATTTGTTGCCATATGTTGCATTTAACCTCAAACGATTTGCACAAGAGATCAAAAAAGTGAATCCCAACATTCCTATATTCCAATTGTCGGCTATGAATGGAGAAGGGATGGTGCAATGGATAACATGGCTGTTAAACGAGTGCGAAAAACAAAAACAAAAGACAGAATCAGACTAAATGTTAGAGGGATTGTTCAAGGGGTTGGATACCGTCCGCTTGTTTATCGGCTTGCTGTTAGCAACCGATTGACAGGGTATGTGCGAAATCGATCAGGAGAAGTGATCATTGAGGTTGAAGGAGAGAGGGAAAACATCGAATCATTTATTAACGAGTTGGTTCAAAAGACAATAGAACCGGCAAGAATCAACCACCTTTTAGTGTCTCACCTTTCTCCGGTAGGCGATCGGGAATTTATTATCGAGGAAAGTGAACACTCACAAGAATGTTCTTCCGTATTTCCGGCTGATTTAGCTGTGTGTGAGGATTGCATTGCGGAAGTGCTGGATCCGAATAGTCGATTTCATCTGTATCCTTTCACCAGTTGTACCAATTGTGGACCTCGATATTCCATTATTCGGTCCTTGCCTTATGATCGAGATGGAACTTCATTGACTTCCTTTCCATTGTGTCAAACATGTGCCTTGGATTTTTCTGATCCGATGAATCGCCGTTTTCATGCGCAAACAATCGCGTGTGCCAAGTGCGGCCCCAAAATGGAATTATTAAACAGCCGGGGAATGCAAATTGCGGGAAACTGGTTAACGGAAACATCCACCGCTTTATCTGAAGGAAAGATTCTGGCTGTTAAAGGAATTGGAGGGTTTCATCTCATTTGTGATGCCGCGCATATGCATGCAATTGAAAAATTGAGAAATCGGAAACACCGTCCGCGTAAGCCTCTTGCATTGATGGCGCGAGATCTGGCTGTGGTGGAGGAGTATTTTGAGATTTCGAGTAGAGAACGGCGAATTCTTACAAGCCGCCAAGCCCCGATTTTATTGTTGAAGCCAAAAGAAAACGCAAGAAGGCACCTTCCCTTGGAGGTGATTGCGCCGGGTTTGACGCGCATTGGGATTATGCTGGCTTATACGCCGCTTCACCGCTTATTATTTGGCGGCCGATTCGATTTTATTATTGCGACCAGTGGCAATAAAAGTGGTTATCCCATAGCGAGGTCAAATGAGGAAGCATTGTCTCAATTGAGTGAAATCGCCGATTTGTTTTTGGTTCATAATCGAGAAATCATCATTGGGATCGATGATTCAGTCGGGCACGTTATGGAAGGCGAATTATGTTTAATCAGACGGGCAAGAGGATATGTGCCCGAATTGCTGACTTTTCCCTATCCTGTTCAAGCGGATGAACAAAAGAAAGAGTTTAAGCAATTCCTTTTTTCTTCTCCGATTGTCCTCGGAACAGGTGGAGAAATGAAGAACACTTTTTGTTTTCTATATGAAGATCAAGCCCTGTTGAGTCAGCATCTGGGGGATATGGAGAATTTGGAAAGCTTATCGAATCATCGTCGCGCGCTGAAGCACATTGAAAAAATGCTAGGCAAAACACCACAGCTGATTGCGTATGATCCTCATCCAGACTATTTTTTTTCCAAGGAAGCAAACAAGGGGCCCGGTGATGTCGTTCCAGTTTATCACCATCATGCACACATGGCGTCATGTATGGCGGAAAACGGACTTATCTCCCCAGTGATTGGATGTATTCTCGATGGAACAGGCTATGGACAAGATGGGAGACTATGGGGATTTGAAATTTTGGTGGGTGATTATACGGCGTTTGAGCGAATGGTCCACTTGCGACCCATCACTCTGCCAGGTGGGGAATCGGCCATTCGGCACCCATGGATGACGGGCATGTCTTTGATTTACGAAGCAGTTCAAAACGGTGATCAAACCATCGGCTGGGGAAAACGACTCTTCCCGTGTACGAAAGAAAAATTGCCTATCGTTTTGGCGCAATTAGATGGAAGAATCCCATCGCCGAAAGTGAGCAGTTCAGGCAGGCTGTTTGACGGGATTGCCGCCATCTTGGGGATATGCATGGAAAGTTCCTATGAAGGAGAAGCGGCCATTTTATTAAGTGAAATGATTGAGAGATTGGATCAAAAAGTGATTTCGAATCATAGAGGAACATATTATCCCTTTGAACTGAAAGATGGCGAGTGGTGGATTGATCGTTTCATCATGCAAGTGCTTCTTGACCGGGAACAGTCTATCTCTGCAGAAGTGATCAATTTGAAATTTCATCACACCATCAGCGAAATGGTTCGAGAGGGGGTATTGCACGCCCATAAAAAAACGGGCATTCGTTCGGTTGTGTTAAGCGGTGGTGTCTGGAATAACCGCTATCTACTCTCTTGCACCAAAAAACTTTTGCAACAAGAAGGATTTTCTGTTTTCACACATAAAAAAATTCCCGCCGGAGATGGTGGCCTTGCGTTTGGGCAAGCTGTTTCCGCTTTGTGGAGGTGGTATCAAAACCATGTGCCTGTCGGTACCTGCAAAGATAATCGAATTGGATCAGCAAGTGGGAAAGGCTAAGGTGGATTACTTAGGAAGTATCGTCACAGTTGGAATTACGCTATTAGAGCATATTGAACCGAATGAGTATGTCCTAATTCATGCAAGAGAAGCCATCCAAGTGATCGATCAAGAAATGGCGTTGGAAAGTATCTCACTGTGGAAGGAGATGTTGGAAAAGGATGGATATAGCGGCTTTTCGCGATGGGACAATGTCTAAAAAAATATTTGGGAAGCTTGTGCCCCTCTTGGTGCAAAAGCAGCAAGAACTGGGAAGAAAGCTCCGTATAATGGAAGTTTGCGGAACTCATACATTGTCCTTTTCCAAAACAGGCGTACGGGACTTATTGTCTCCGTATGTGGAGTTGATCAGCGGACCAGGTTGTCCCGTCTGCGTAACAAACCAATCGGACATCGATCAGATGATTGCTTATGCAGAAAAAGAAGACATCATTGTGACCACTTTTGGGGATATGATGAAAGTCCCGGGGTCACGGTTGAATCTATATCAGGAAAGAGCCAATGGGGCGGATGTGAGAGTTGTGCACTCTCCTTCGGAAGCTGTCGAATTGGCAAAAAAATATTCAAACAAAAAAATCGTTTTTCTTGGTGTTGGTTTTGAAACAACCGCACCATCCGTCGCAGTAAGCATAAAAAGAGCAAGTGTTGAGAGAGTAAATAATTATTTTGTATATTCCGCGCACAAGCTCACTCCGCCCGCCTTATGTGCATTATTGGAAGATTCGACACATCAACTGGACGGATTTTTGTTGCCCGGTCATGTCTCGGTGATCATTGGAAGAAAAGGTTGGACCGTGCTGGAGGAAAAGAATGTTCCGGCTGTGATTGGCGGTTTTGAGCCAGTCGATTTGCTCACTTCCATCTACTTGATCGCCAATGAAATGAATGAAAAGAAACGTCTCATACGCAATAATTATCCCCGTTTTGTTAGAGAAGAGGGTAATGTCAAAGCGCAAAATTTGCTGAAGGAAGTGTTTTCCGTATGTTCTGTCAAATGGAGAGGGTTTGGCACATTGCCATATAGCGGCATGGAAATGCATGCGAACTATCAACAATTTGATGCGAAAAAGCAGTTTGCCATCGAACCGCTAAAGAGCAGGGTAATCAAAGGATGCCGCTGTGGCGAGATCGTAAAGGGCAAAGAAAAACCATTTGCCTGTAAATTGTTTGCCAAAGTTTGCACACCGGAAAACCCGTTGGGGCCTTGTATGGTTTCATCTGAGGGAACTTGTTTTACCTATTACCAATATGAACAAGAAAAAGAATCTGTTGGTATGTAAAGGGGAGTAAGTGGCATGAAAATATTGCTTTCCCATGGTGATGGGGGAAAACTGACACATCAATTAATTGATGAAGTATTTAGGCTGGCTTTTCAAGATAAAGAGCTTGATCAACAAGGAGACGCAACGCTTGTTGAGGCAAGATCTGGGCATCTTTTGATCAGCACGGACACATTTGTCATTCATCCGCTTCAATTTCCCGGGGGAGACATTGGCAAATTGTCCGTCTCCGGTACGGTGAACGATCTAGCTGTAAGTGGTGCGCAACCCGCATATCTGACAGCGGGATTTGTTCTGGAAGAAGGTTTGGAAATCGGCACATTGAAGAGAATCGTCCATTCGATGGCTGCTGCTGCCAAAGAAGCAGGGGTACGCATCATTGCCGGGGATACGAAAGTGGTGGAAAAGGGCAAATGCGATCAGATGTATATCAATACAACGGGTATCGGTTTTACTAATCAGCCGGGCAGATTAGGCATTGGAAAGATCCGACCAGGTGATCGCGTGGTAATCAACGGAGGGATTGCGGAGCATGCTGTTGCCGTGCTGAGCGAACGCGGGGGGATCAGCTTTTCTTCCCCGATCTTAAGCGATTGTTGTGTACTCAATCATTTGGTTAAGCAGGCATTGGAAAAGTTTGAATCCATCCGCTTTATGAGAGATCCGACACGCGGTGGGATCGCGACAACGTTAAAGGAAATATCCGTAAGTGCCGGGGTTGACATTTTGCTGGAAGAAGAGAGGATCCCAATCAAACAAGAGGTGAAAGGTGCCTTGGAATTGCTGGGGATCGAACCTTACTATATGGCAAATGAAGGGAAAATTTTGTTTGTTGTTTCAGCTGGAGAAGCCGATGCATTCATTCATTTTTTGCGTTCGATACCTGGTTTTGAAATGGCGGCGGAGATTGGAGTGATCTCGGAAGGAAACGGACAAGTATTATTAAAGACATTGACCGGCGGGACACGGAATCTGGGGATGTTATCAGGAGCGCCGTTACCAAGAATTTGTTAGTCTTTATATGAGAATGAACTGAGAAAGGAAGGGTTATCATGTGTCAAGAAAGATTGAATGTGGCAGAAGTGCAAATTTCCCTAAAACAGATGCGCGACACGGTTCAGCTTCTGGAGAAATATTTGGCACATTGGAACGACTTGTTGATGAAAAAAGGCTTAAGTTCTTTGGAAAGTGATTTTGTCCATGTGCAGAGTTTGACTGAACAGCTTCAGTCACGGCTTGAACATATGGAACACAAATTGACAGACGTGCAGACTACACATGAACATAAAATATCCATAACGGAATATGATTAAGCGAAGGTTACCATGGGCTCTCTTGCACAACGTCGGCTCATTTTTCTGAAAACCGCAGTGTTTCCCGTGCGCGATCAAGAGACAATGGGATAAGACACTTTATGTGGGAGGAATCATAAATGTTTAACCAAGAGATAATCCGCCACCACATCCATAACACTTTTTCGGAAATACATTATCTGATTCGTCTTTTGTATGCGACAACCGATTTTCACACGAAAAATTTGCATTTAAATCAGCTTTGGAACAAAGTCAGCAATTTGCAATGGTTAATCAAGCTATTGGAGTCCAAAACCTATCCTGTTCCACCTCCGCCAGCGTTTCCTGCACCGCCTGCGCCCCCCATGAGACCATTGCCGCCAACACAGCAACCCGTGCCAGATCTTCGCACAATCACAAGAGAGCAATTGTCCAAGTTTAACGGAAAAAATGGATATCCCGCTTACGTTGCCGTTGGCAACACGGTGTATGATGTGACCAACAATGCAGCATGGTCTGCCGCCACACACTTTGGCTTGACGGCCGGAAAGGACCTGACGCAAGAGTTTGCTTCCTGTCATGCGGGTCAGCAATGGATTTTAAATACTCTTAAACCGGTTGGGAGGTTGGTTTCTTGAAGGGGGAGCAGGTGGTCTTGCCACCGGAAGACCTGACAAATGAGGCCGTTGCGCAAAGATTGGCCCAAGAAGCCAAACAAAAAGTAAAACGGGGAGAATTGAAGAAGAAAAAGTTAGTTTGGCTTGAGCTTAACGGGTGTTCGGGCAACATTATCTCCTTGATGAATGGCACAAATCCTGATTTGGAATATGCAATCACATCCATGGTGGATTTGGTGTATAGCAACAGTTTGATGGTGGCAGAAGGGGAAGCGGCGATATCCAGATTAGTCACGCTGATTGAACAAAAGGAAGACTTCATTTTAGCTGTGGAAGGTGCTGTTTCCTTAAAAAACAACGGGCTTTATCATGTTATTGGAAGATGGAAGGGAGAGCCGCTCACCGGACTTGAAGCGGCAAAAATGCTCGGGGAGAAGGCTTCGCATGTGATCGCGGTGGGCGCTTGTGCTGTGGATGGCGGCCCTTCCGCAGCGAGACCCAATCCGGCCCAGTGTGTCGGATTACAGAGCGTGTTAAATCGCAAAGTGATCAAACTGCCTGGCTGTCCATGCCATCCGGATTGGTTTTTAGGAACGTTGGCCCATCTCTTAATGTATGGTGAGCCCAAGCTGGATCAACAAGATCGACCGCTCTTATTTTACAGCACATCGCTCCATGATCGATGCCCAAGGTTAATTTATTTTGAGCGGGGGATTTTTTCAAAGACATTGGGAGAGCCGTTTTGTTTATTTAAATTGGGTTGTCGGGGTCCGGTGACAAGAGTGGATTGTCCCACGAGGAAATGGAACGGTTATGTGAACTGGCCGATTGGGGCAAGTACGTGCATCGGTTGTTCCCAATTCGGGTTTCCGGATAAAATGGAACCTTTTGTTACTTATGATATAACAAAGGAGTAAGCAATGGTAAAAAAAAGAGTGACCATCAACCCCCTCACTCGAATCAGCGGATTTATGGAATTGGATGTCGTGATAGAAAATAACAGGGTGACGGAAGCTTTGACCAAAGGCACATTTTTCAGAGGGTTTGAGCAGATGATGGTTGGAAGGAATCCATTTGATACGGTTTATTTGACGCAACGCATTTGCGGGATCTGTTCAACCGCCCATTCAGTGGGAGCGTCGCTTGCATTGGAGGATGCCTTAAATGTTGAACCTGCCGAACAGGGAGTTTACTTAAGAGATATCATTCATTGCTGTGAATTTCTGCAAAATCATATCCGTCACTTTTATCAATATTCCATCCCTGATTTTGTCAAGATGCCGGATCTCTCTCCCTTGCAAACAACAGATCATCAAGATTTCAGGCTTTCGAAAGAAAAAAACGGTAAACTTGCGGAACACTACTTTGAATCACTTGCGATAAGCAGACTAGCTCATGAAATGTTGGCGGTGTTGGGAGGGAAGGCACCTCATAATCATGGTGTGTTTGTCGGTGGGATCGCCACACCGGCCACAACGGATCAAATAATCAAAATTAAGTCCATTCTCAAAAAGATCGCAGAGTTTATAGATACAGTCATGATTCCTGATGTCTATACGATTGCAGACTATTATCCAGAACTGTTTCAAATGGGGAGAGGCCCAGGCAATTTTCTGAGTTATGGCGCCTTTTGTTATAAGAGCCTGGGCATCTTGTATGTAGAACCAAAAACCTACATACAAGGAAAAATAGAACCGTTTGATCCTGAGCGTATCACAGAAAAAATCGATTATTCGTGGTACGAAGGAAAAAACAGCTATCAGCCACTGGAAACCATGCCCGAGCCGAATATGGAGAAGAAAAAAGCTTATTCATGGGTCAAAGCACCCCGATATGACAACCTCCCTTGCGAAGTGGGTCCGCTGGCCCGTTTATGGCTGAGCGGGGAATACCGCAAAGGAATCTCAGCGATGGATCGAACCATTGCTAGGGTATTGGAAGCGCAAAAAATTACACGAATCATGGCAATCTTGTTGGATCAGATCACTCCTGATATTTCAGTACAGAAAGAGTGGAAACTGCCTGAGTCGGCAATAGGTGCGGGGTATGTGGAAACGACACGGGGCTCGCTTGGTCATTGGCTTAAAATCGAGAACAAAAAGATTTCGTTTTATCAGATCATTACTCCATCCGCTTGGGATTTTTCCGCACGGGATCAGAACACGAGAGGAACGGCCGAACAGGCGTTGATGGGAACACTGATTAAACAACCCGATCATCCAGTGGAATTGGGACGAATATTGCGCTCGTTCGATCCTTGCATGTCGTGCGCAACACATGTTTATCGACCGGGACATGATCCCTTCACGATTCAGGTGTTTGGATGACTCGGTTCGTCGTATTGGGGATGGGGAACCGGTTAATGATGGATGATGGGATCGGCGTTTACATCGTTGAGGAACTTCAAAAACAGAACAAGGATGAGAGTGTGAAATACATAGTTGGGGAAACGGATATTGATTTCTGCTTAGATGTGATTGAAAACACCTCTTATCTCATTGTCATCGATGCAGTGAAAACGGGAAAGGAACCAGGCGAGATAAGCATCTATTCATTGGATGAAATGCCATTAATGAATTTGGGATTTTCATCTCATAACCTGCACTTTTTTCATTTCCTCTATCATAAGAAACAAAGGATAAAGGGAATTTTGATTGGAATTGAACCATTCCAAATAGATTTTAATCTGGGGTTGAGCTCGATTTTAAATAATCGTTTTCATCAGGTTATGATCAATGTAAAACGTCAAATTCAAAAAGTGAAAGAAACGGCATTTTCTTAGATCGGTGACTCCGAAATCAATATGGTCGAAGTTCGCCAAGTGAAGGTTGAACAATAGGAAAATGACAAGATGTTTTCAGTTTGGTGTGAGGTTATTGACAAACTGCCTTCTACGGCAGGGTCATTAACCTCAACCCCCGGGAGATCCCGGGGGTTCTTTTTTTACTCACATGGTGTTTCAAAGGATCCGGAGTGAACCTTCAGACCAATTTATTCTTCACAAGCCGGTGCCTAATCACAATAGATATCATGTGGTTTTTGGGCAGTGCATCAGAAGATTTTCCTCATATACTGCATGATGAATCCATCTGTTTTCAAAAAAAGGAGATGAATATCATGTCTTATGCTCCGCATTCTAACCAATTTTCCCCAGAGAGCCGAGACGGCATCTGCGGCAACCCCTTTACCCAGGAATGAAAGCACCCACATTGGGAGCGGTGGAACCCTTTGTCCAGTATGGCCTTCGTGAAGCTCGATACACTTCATTCGAACACGCGTTGCGCGAAGTGGCGGCGATTACCTATTTGATGGGAAGAGGCTATGATCCGGGAACCGCCCATCAGATCGTGGAGTCCTGGGAAGTAAATGAAAGGTTTTAAGTGACAAAAGGCTATTCGTCAGTTATCATTGCGAATAGCCTGTCTAAACTATGCATCATGCCATTTCGACTCTTTCCGCATCATTTCAGGTCGATGTGATATCCGTGATCTTGTTCAAAAGATCGGACAAACATGACGATGATTACAAACACCAAACCCAATATCGCCATTGAGTAATTGCCTCTGGCAATGAATCCCAATCCGGCTATCAACATCCCGATTGACATCAGGAAAGGCAACGGAGAAGGGGAAGGCATATGGATCGAACCCTTTGGCTCCGCCGGGGGCATTTCCTTTTTTCCTTCCTGTTTTTCCAACCAGAACGCATCGTAACCCCTGACCAACGGCAATTGGGCAAAGTTGTATTCTGGCGGCGGAGAGGGGATGGACCATTCCAGTGTACGCCCATTCCAAGGGTCGGCCGGGGCCGTTGCCCCTTTCTTGTGCGTCAGGTAAAAGTTGAACAGTAGGGCGATCATTCCGATCATCATCCCGATGCTGCCAATCGAACTGATGAAGTTGAGCGTATCCAGGCTTTCCTGGGCGTAGGTAAACACCCTGCGCGGCATGCCGAATAGCCCGACAAAGTGCTGCGGAAAGAATGTCAAATGCAATCCGATCAAGAACGTCCAGAAATGGATTTTGCCCAATGTTTCGTTCAGCATTTTTCCAAACATTTTGGGCCACCAGTAGTACATGCCGGCAAACATGCCTAAGATGGTTCCCCCAACCAAGACATAATGGAAATGCGCCACGACGAAATAACTGTCATGGTACTGGAAATCAGCGGAGGGCAGGGCCACCATTACACCTGTCATACCACCCATCACGAAGGTGGGAATAAACCCCAATGCAAACAGCATGGAGGTCGTAAAGTGAATTTCTCCGCCCCACATGGTGAATAGCCAGTTAAACACTTTAATACCTGTCGGCACGGCAATCAACATAGAGGCAATGCCAAACACAGTGTTGGATATGGGCCCCAACCCCACCGTAAACATATGGTGCACCCAAACCATAAATCCCAAAAAGCCGATCAACACCGTGGCGAGAACCATGGAGGTATAACCGAACAGCCGTTTTTTCGAAAACGTGCTGATGACGTCCGACATGATCCCAAAGGCCGGCAACACCAGAATGTACACTTCCGGATGACCGAATATCCAAAAAATATGTTCCCACACGACGACGCTTCCGCCCATCAGGGCATTGAAGAACTGACTGCCGAACAGGCGGTCAAACATCAGCGCCAACAATCCTGCCGTCAAAGCGGGAAAGGCGAACAAAATCAAACCCGATGTCACAAAGGTGACCCATGTAAACTGCGGCATGCGCAAAAACGTCATTCCCGGGGCCCTCATGTTAATGATGGTCACCATAAAATTGATCCCGGTCAGCAAGGTTCCGATTCCCGAAATCTGCAAGCCCAAAACGTAATAATCGACTCCGGGACCGGGGCTGAATGGGTTCAACGCCAATGTCGGATAGGAGGTCCATCCGGCATCGGGTGCTCCCCCGAAAATCCATCCCAAATTCAGGATCAACCCGCCGACGAAAAACAGCCAAAATCCCAAGGAATTCAAAAAGGGAAAAGCCACGTCCCGCGCCCCAATTTGCAGGGGAACAATCACGTTCATCAAACCGACAAACATCGGCAACGCGGCGAAAAACATCATCGTGGTCCCATGCATCGTGAGCACTTGGTTATAAGCATCCCCAATCAGAAAATCGTTTTTAGGCAATATCAACTGCATGCGGATCAAAAACGCTTCCAATCCGGCAAGCAAAAAAAAGAAAAAACCCGCACTGAAGTATAGAATCCCGATTTTTTTATGGTCTACCGTCGTAATCCAATCCCATAACTTCGTTTGTTCGGCACGTTCCTTAAAATCCCTCGCGTAGCCGCCCATAAAAATGGCTAGGAGAAACAAAACGAAGACGAAAATCACGATTAATGTTCCCAAGACGAATCCCCCTTCCGCATGACTGCTTTCCCTTTCCATGGCGTTAATGCGGTCTTCCACGTTAACACGTTTTTTGGCCCGATCTTAACTGAGTCGATGTTGTGCGGCCGGAATCCTTTTTTTCTCAGGTGAATGTTATAAACCCCTGGAGGCACTTCCCAATGCCATCTCCCATTCCGGTCGCTCAACCGGATATAATTGCGGCTGTTTTTTTGCCCGACTGGAACGATTTCCACACTGACTTCCCTCATGGGTTTTCCGGTTGTATCAGTCACGACCCCTCTCGCAACGGCAAACCGGCTCACTTCCCGAAACGATTCCAATATTCCCTGTACCAGGATAGAAGTGAGAACAATCATGGGAATGATTAAAAAATATAACATCACCAAGCGCTTGTCCATTTCAATCACCTACCGTCGCAACCTAGATAGATAAAGTATGCACCATTGAATAAATCGTTAATCATGTACGAAAAGGTAATTTCTTTATTACTCCCGGTTTTGTTCCTGTCGTTCTCGCAACAACCAATCATCTTTTAAACCCTATTTATCGCTCAGAGACTTTTGCCACAATGTTATTAAAGAGGAGATAGATAAGAGAGGTCTTTTGAAATGAAAGACAGAAAGCAAAAAGTGAAAGAAACGGAATTTTCACTTAGATTGGTGACTCCGAAATCAATATGGTCGAAGTTCGCCAGTGAAGGTTGAACAATAGATAAACACCAAGCTGAAAACAGCTTGGTGTGAGGTTACTGACAAACTGCCTTCTACGGCAGGGTCATTAACCTCAACCCTCAGGAGATCCTGGGGGTTCTTTCTTGACTCACATGGTGTTTCAAAGGATCCGGAGTGAACCTTCAGACCAATTTTATTCTTCACAAGCCGGTGCCTAATCACAATAGATATCATGTGGTTTTTGGGCAGTGCATCAGAAGATTTTCCTCATATACTGCATGATGAATCCATCTGTTTTCAAAAAAAGGAGATGAATATCATGTCTTATGCTCCGCATTCTAACCAATTTTTCCCCAGAGAGCCGAGACGGCATCTGCGGCAACCCCTTTACCCAGGAATGAAAGCACCCACATTGGGAGCGGTGGAACCCTTTGTCCAGTATGGCCTTCGTGAAGCTCGATACACTTCATTCGAACACGCGTTGCGCGAAGTGGCGGCGATTATCTATTTGATGGGAAGAGGCTATGATCCGGGAACCGCCCATCAGATCGTAGAGTCCTGGGAAGTAAATGAAAGGTTTTAAGTGACAAACGGGCTATTCGTAAGTTTTACCACTGCGAATAGTCTGTCTAAATCGTTCGGCTGGAAAATTGCGGATGGCCGTTGAAGCGCTGAACATCTCCAATGATGATGAGGGGATCAACGTCCATATTTTGGCATGACCACATGAGCACCCTGCCTGTCTCACTTTTTATGTGAAAGTAGAAAATATCCAAGCTACTTGGTGTAGAGAAGCATCCGTCGATTTCGGTATCATCTTCCCGATAAATGGAAAGATGGCTCCGTATATTGATTGCACATCCTTTAGGTTTGTTCAAAATACGGTAGAGAAGAAATAAAGGATAGCGGGTTTTATCACCAACTTTTTCCCTTTGACATAAAATGAGAATCATCATGTCAAAGGGGAGGAATAAAATGTGTATGCGTGGACATATCAATCAAATCGAGCCTATATGTACAAAGATTTAAACAAATTTCTTCAGGATTTATTAAAGGCTGCTTCAGGTGAAGCACAAGCTATTGATTTTTATACACGTGTTGTGCAAATTGCTCCAACCGATAAGGCACGGCGTGACTTTCAACATGCTCTGGAAGATGAAAAGGAACATTATCAGTCGTTTACTAATCTATACACTTCATTGACTGGAAAAAGAGCACCAGTACCACCATTTCAACCAGTTCAGTTTAAAGACTATGCAAACGCCGTTGAAAAAGCGGTGGAAGATGAACTGGAGGCATATGAAATGTATCGAGATATGTACTTATCCACGAGTGACCCTGTTGCAAGGGATATCTTGTTAAAGGGTTTTACTGATGAGGGAGAGCATGCCATACGTTTTACTTATCAGCGAGCTTTGTTATAAGTCATACGGTTGTATTCGGAAAAATCAAACATCTAGTACAAGCTGTGTAGATTATTCTACACAGCTTGACAAAAACACTTTTAAATCTGTCAACAGTCCTGTTTATTCAGGTGGCTTAATTGCGGATAGATGATGTACAGTTGTACCAATTCAACTATTAGAGTTTTTTTCCAAGTAAACACCCTCTCCGCCAAATTTTCAGAGGGTATTTATTTTGTTAGTAACCTGGTATTAGTATTTGGATATATCTATATAAAACCTGTAAATGTTTATCCAATGGTCTACAGATATCCCTTTCCCAATTTCTTAATGATTTGGTGTCAACAGATAACAGTTTTGCAAACTCTTCTTTTGTTAGCCCGTGATAAAGCCGGGCCTTTTTAATCTTCTGTCCAAGAGTAACCTCTGGCAAAGATTCAAAACATCCCAAATGTGAAATAGGTTGATTTAAAACTTTTGAGATTCGTCGGAGAGTAGTGATCGTTGGCTTGGATTTGTTATTTTCAATGTCACTGATTGCCACATCGCTCAAGCCAGCAGCTTTGGCCAGTTCTCTAATGGTCATGTTTTGTGAAATCCGGGCGTTTCTCACTCGCGCGGCCGTAGTCGAGTTTGTAGGATCATAATAATGACTTCTGGTAACGTTCAATTTTTCCGTTCGAGTTAATGTAATGCCAACATTGTTATCTGCACGCTTGTCCCTGCGGCTTTTTCGGCTACGAGGAAGACCGCAGTTGCACCTGCACCCCACATCAGGTGCAACGGTACCGCTCCAAAATCTCCGGCCCTTTGTTGGACCGGATCGACATCCACATCGAAGTGCTCAAGGTGGATTTCAAGACATTAAGCGGAGTGGAAAAAGGGGAATCCTCTGCCGCCATCCGCGACCGGGTCAACCGGGCCCGCTTGAAGCAACGGGAGCGGTACCGTGGGAAGGAAACGCAAGCCAACAGCACGATGGGCACGGCGGATATCCGCAAACACTGCGCCTTGGACAAGGAATCGCGCCAGCTGATGAAGCAGGCCTTCGACACGCTCGGCTTGAGTGCCCGTGCCCATGATCGCATCCTGAAGGTGGCGCGCACCATCGCCGACCTGGCGGGGGAAGAGAGGATCCAGGTGGCCCATATCGCCGAGGCGATCCAGTACCGGGCGTTGGACCGGAAGTTTTGGGAGTAGGGGAAGGATGGGTTGTGATGAGACATCATCAACGAAGGAAAGAAGCTTTCAAGCAACGTGGGTGACTGGGGCATTGTCCGAACGAGTTTCCTCTTTTTGATGGTTGCCGTTGTTCATGAGGCAGATGTGATGTGGTGACGGTCATCTCATTCGAGATGAAACCGTCACCTTTTATGTTTGCAATGAAGGTTTGAGCATTATTGAGAACAATGGTGAAAAGATGCGGGTTACCCTTCCCATTTGGACTGAATGTATCAGAATTGAACTAAGAATGTTTCACTCCTCCGTGAGTGTTTTATGTTTCTTACCAAAAAAGAGCCTGCCCATGCGAGACTGATGCAGAACGATTACTAAATATGATCATTCTACAGTTTCTGGAATCAAAACGGCTCAT
>NZ_JBHTBW010000065.1:0-19272 GCF_042665195.1 Laceyella putida | reverse complement strand
TCTTACGAGCTAAATGAACGAACACTTTCTCAGGTCACGGTTTACTCACTCTTTAGTTTTCAGGGAATACGTTAAAACCTTCAAGCTGCATGCTTGAAGGTTTTTTGTTTGGCGAAGCTAAGTCAGTGAAGTGTTTTGGCCATGAAATGATGGTCTATGCTAAGACTTTTACCCTTGCGATAGGTAGCCAGCCTGTGGATTATGCTTTCCACAGGCTGGCGAAATGTTGGTATAGGGGAAGGGAGGGGATATGGGAGAACCCGGCGACCATATGAACAGGGGGAGAATCGATAGCAGAATGGAGTGTGATGGTTCCATAACCAGAATCATGAGCCAAGGCGATACAATCCTCCGCCACTTCTTCAGGAATGATGCCCATGGTGATGCCATCGGGCGACGGCGAGAACTCGCACAATACATAATCAAATGATTGCAGATAATGGCTGGCTAGCTGAATGAACAAATCCTTCTCCGAATCCCATTGCTCATGTTGATAAGCGTAACTTCCATTGAACCGGCCCTCTTTAATGACCCAGGCCATCCGTTTTTGTGCTTGCGGTTGGTGGAAATGAAAGATGAGTTTGCGTTGCTTAAGGCCATGAAGCAACGCAAACCAGGGAAGATTACTTAACGGTTTATGCAGTTTTAGCCGTCTGCCCCACAATGTCTGCATCGGGTGATGATACAAGTAAGAAATGGGGGAATGAATGCTCCACTCCACCTCGGCGATCAATGTTGGGTCCTCGGGTAACAGCTGGTGGCAGAGAGTAAGTAATGATTCAGTTTGGTATTTCATCAGCGAGCCCCCTACCATGACAAGGTATCGAACAAACGTTCTTGCATCCTTATTATAAGAGACGAAGGTGGGGAGGGCAACTGTTTTTTGTGAACATTCGTTAAAATACCCCCAATCCTTGAGCCACTAAGATGAAGGCGCCCAATATCCATACATAGATCGCGAACCATTTGAGTGATCCCGTCTGCAATAAGCGGATCATCCATTTGACGGCCAGATAGCCAAACAAAAGGGAGCAACCCGTTCCCACCAACAAGGCGCTAAGCGGAACCGCCTCCGAGGCGCCTGAGAACAGTTTGCCGCTTTGCAGCACCACGGCGCCGGCGATGGACGGAATGGAGAGCAGAAAAGAGAAATAGGCGGCCGCTCCGGCATGGATGCGTCGAAATAAGGCCGCCGCGATGGTCAGGCCCGATCGGGACAATGCGGGCATAATCGCCGCACCTTGAAACAGGCCGATGATCACCGCATCTTGATAAGAGATCTGTTCAAGCTCTTTGCATCCGCGATCTTTGATACGATCGCTCAGCCACAAAATCACCCCGGTCATCAAAAACTCCCACCCAATGGTGATGCCCGTTTTTGAAATGTTCTCAAATACATCTTTGAACAAAAGGCCGATCACCACGGTTGGAATGGTACCGGCGGTGACCAGTAAAGAGAGGCGGCTGAGAGGGTGACGTATCATGGTCAAGATTTCTTGCCAATAAATGCTCATCACGGCAAGCAAAGTGCCCAGATGCAGCATGGTATCCAAGAAAAGGCCGGCCTCGTCCAACCCGAACAAATGGCGCCCCAGATAAAGGTGGCCTGTGCTGCTGATCGGCAAAAATTCGGTTAACCCCTGGACGATGCCCAGTACAAGCGCTTCAAATAAGTCCATTTGTCTCCCCCTCTATGTTTGCATCAGGAAGAGAGCAGTGTGCCGATTTCACCGATGACTTCTGGAAGCGGGACCGTTTCATCATACATTCCGTGAATTTCACCTTGTTTATTGATCAAGACCGTGGTAGGTACAGAAGTGATTCCGTAAGCGTCGTATATCTTGGTTCCTTCATCCCGCAGGACGGGAAAGGTGAAGGGGAATTGCTCCATAAAGGCGGTGACGCGATCGGGACTGGCTTCTCTCCCTGTGACATCAATGGTTAAGAAAACAAGATCCGGATGTTGGATGGCGCGAAATAAGACTTCCTTTTTGGGAAGGGTGTCTTGGCAAGCGGCGCACCAAGTAACCCAAAATTCCAACCAGATCACTTTGCCGGCATACTGTTTCAGCCGATGTGTTCGTCCTTGAAGATCGGTCAGGAAAAACGAAGGCGCAAGCGGTTTGTTCAATGAAGTTCCCTCCTCAGATGCGGATGAAGATCAAACCGGAAAAAAGCAGGACTAAACAGAAACTTTGCATCAATGACAGGCGCTCGCGGTAAATCAAGATGGACAACAGAGCGACAATCAAGCTGTTGGTGGCGAAGATGGGAGCGATGATGCTCGCGGGCCCTTTGGACAAAGCGATCGAATAGATTTGCAGCCCGGCGAAAGAGAACACGCCCGCGCCAAGGCCCCACCACCAGCCGATGGAACGCGCCCGCGGCGGTTCCGGTTGGCCCCCGCGGAGAATCCCTACCCCAAACCAGATGATTCCCACCACATAGCTGATGAATAAGATGGTGGCATTGGGCAGATGAAGCTCTTCCGTAATCTTGAGACCCCCATTGCGCAAGAAGAAGAGCAGGGTCGCCGTCAACACAAACCCATACCACGCGATGTTTCGTATGCGCAAGCTTTCATTGGGATCAATCGGCAACAAGGAGATGGCCGTCACCAGCAGCACCACACCGATCGTTTCGGTCCAAGAGATGGCTTCATCATAGATTAGGATGGACATGGCGACGGTCAGCACGATATTGCTATTCGTTAAAGGTGCGGTCAAACTGGCGGGTCCCACTTCCAGGGCCTTCATAAACAGCAAGTTGCCCACTGCGGAACCAAAACCGATCATGATCCCAAACAGAATGATGGGCCAGGTGAACAGAGCCACACCGGTTTGCAACATCCACCACAGAAAGCCTAGCGCTCCGCTGACATATAAGCCGAGCAATAAGTAGTTGTTTGATCCTTTATGATGAGAACTGATTTTCATCATAAATCCCGCCAACCCGAAGGTGAGTGAGCTGAATAGTGCAAGTATAAACCACATTTGAGTAGAAAATCCTTTCCATGTCGAAATAACTATTCCATGATAACGTGACTCACCTCATGCGTCTACCGGGGAACTTCTTTCTTATCTTATGTGAGAGAACGGAAAATATTTGTCCGACCTGGACAGGAGTTGACAATATCCAGTCGGACAGGCATCCTAAAAAGAAAAGAGTTGGCATGGGATTGTGGAGGAAAGCGACGTGCAGAAAAACGATGAAATGATACAAGAAGCATATGAGCTGGTCGGCCAGCGATTGCCGAAAGAGACGTTTTTGGAAGTGGATCATCCCAATAACCGCGTGTTGATTGCCGTTACATGTCTCAGGGCGGGTGCGGCGCATCTGGCCTACCGCTTGTTTGAATCGGTTGCGCAAGAAGGCCCGAAGGAGAATGCCAACCACCATTTTGCCTATGTGCGGAGCTTAGTAGAGATGGCTGAGATCGATGCTGAACATGGGCGTTATCAACGAGCGGCGGAGCATATGAGCGTGGCTTTGGCGGAGTATCCAGAGTCGATGGGGTATATGATGAGCCGCGTCCATCTGGAGGCTTACTTGGCCTATTACCAGTATCAAGCGGGCATGAAAGGGGAAGCGCTGAAGGGAATCGCCGCATTATGCGCCAGGGAAGCACAGGCTTTTAATGAGTTGCCGCCACATGATGCGCGTGCCCTGGTGGGGCCGGGGTTGTGTTACGCTTTGCACCAATGGGCTCTTTTTTACGCGATGGAGGGAGAGTGGGACCAAGCTTATGAAAAGGCGAAAACCATGATCCCGTACGCGTCTTTCGTTGATGAGGCTGGGGTGGAGGAAGCGGAACGGTTGCGGTCACAAGGGAATGGAGAAGCCGCTTTCACTGTCTTGACCGAAGCGATTCGGTATCGCGATGGGGAATGACAAAGGGGGAACGGAGAATGTCGGCATGGATCAAAGCGGATACCACGATGGGGTTGAAAGACTGGGCGGTCGCTGTGGAGGCATTGGGAACGGGCAAGCAAATTCTCGTCATGCGCAAAGGCGGCATTGCGGAAGAAACGCGTCACTTTGCTGTGCAAAGCGAACGGTTTTTCTTGTATCCCGCGTATGAGCATCAGAAAGAAGAACTGTTGAAACCGGAATATCAAGGGGAAATAGCCAAAACCCGAAGCTTATGGTCACCAGGGAAACAAACGACGACCATTAAATACTTTGCCGTATTGCATGAAGACATCGAAGTGATGGAGGAAGAGGCTTTGTTTCGCTTGGCTCCTCATCATATCTGGACAAATCGGTTTGCGGCGGAACGGTTGAAATGGAAGAAAAAACTTCCCTTGCATGTATTGCTGTTACGGGTATACAAGCTTGAGCAACCATTGGAAATCCCCATTCGCGATGAGTACCTGGGATGCAAGTCTTGGCATCAGATGCCGGTGGAACTGAGCGGCCTAAAGGGATCTCCTGTCTTAACCGATGCGGAGTTCATGGCGGAAGTGGAAGCGATCAAATCAACCTTGGCGCAGGCTTAGAAATCGGTTTCAATATCCCGTGTTAAAGAATCGAAAATGCTTGGAAATCAAAACGGACTCCAGTGCGGTGGAGTCCGTTTTTTATGCCTTTTGTAAGGAATTCACTTGGTTTTCAAACTCAAGAAGCAATTCATTCAACGTCATTTGGTTTTCTAAATACAATTGTACGAGTTCAAGGAAAAGCGTGTTTTTGTCTTCAGGCAGTTCTAATGTCTTCAGCAATTCATTGAATGGGTCGAAATCACGGGATAAGATATGTATACTGTTTGATTTAAACAGCGTTTCCAATTGACTGGTCTTATGATAGATCTCTTTTACCATCTTTAGAATAATGCCGATGAGGTATTTTTTTTGCTGATCCATTCTAACTCCCTTTCTTCCTTCTTTATAATATTACTAAAGGGTATTATAACAGATTGGATGGTTTTTCTACACTCCATTTCAGCATTATTGAAATTAGGGGGGATAAATATATATGAGAGCTGTCGTAGTCAAGGAAAAGGGTGGAGCTGATCAATTGGTAATCAAAGAGGTGGCTAAGCCTTCATATCGAGAAGATGAAATATTGGTTCGCGTCAAAGCGACGGCAGTGAATCGCGCGGATATCGCCCAACGAGAAGGAATGTATCCACCGCCGCCTGGAGCAAGTCCGATTCTGGGATTGGAATTCGCCGGGGTGGTTGAGGAAGTGGGCGCTGAATATCAAGGAAAATGGCATCCAGGGGACCGGGTCTTTGGCCTGTTGGCCGGTGGCGGATATGCGGAATACGCGGTGGTTCCGGGTGAATTGGTGCTTCCGATTCCAGAGCATTTTTCTTTTGAGGAAGCAGCAGCCATTCCAGAGGTGTTTTTAACGGCATATCAATGCTTGTTCTGGATCGGCCGCTTGCAAAAAGGAGAAACGGTATTGATTCACGCTGGGGCCAGTGGCGTGGGGACGGCGGCCATCCAGTTGGTGCGGGCGGCGGGAGCCACTGCGCTGGTTACGGTGGGATCGGAGGAAAAACAGAAGTTTTGCTTGGGACTGGGAGCGAAACATGCGTTTAATTACCGCGATGGCGCGTTTAGCGACAAGGTGCTTGAAGCAACCGACGGACAAGGAGTAGACGTCGTTTTAGACTTTGTTGGTGCGCCTTATTGGCAACAAAACCTGAAAGTGTTAAGAATGGGCGGCCGCTTGGTCTTCATTAGCGCGTTGGGAGGAACCAAACTGGATCAAGCTTCGATCGGGGCCATTTTAGGCAAGCGGTTGACCGTCACGGGAACGACGTTGCGTTCCCGATCATTGGCGTATAAAGAAGAGTTGAACCGCGACTTTGCTTCGTTCGCGTTGCCCCGTTTTGTCAGCGGGGAGTTGAAGCCGATCATAGACCGGGTGTACCCGTGGACAGAAGTGAAAGAAGCCCATCGTTATATGGAACAGAACAAAAACAAAGGCAAGATTGTGTTGCGTATAGATGAGTGATGCATCCCCATAAGTGATCTCCTTTGCATGTTTTGCCCGGTTGGAGAAAAACTAGCCATGTACCCCTGCAAGGAAGCGGAATTCGTTTTTGATAAGGAGGAAACAAAAATGGAAGGGCAAGGGATGCAGCAAGCTTTGAATGAGTACAAAGAAGGGATTGGACAATTGGCCAAACATCTCCCTGAAGTGGCGAGTGCCTATAACAAATTTACCAGTGCCTGTTTCAGTGAAGGTGAGCTGTCACTGAAAGAGAAACACCTCATTGCACTGGCTCTGGGCATCTATTCCAACGATGAATACTGCATCATCTACCATGCCAAAGGTGCGGTGGATAACGGAGCGAGTGACAAGGAAATGTTGGAGGCGGCTGGTGTGAGTGCCGCGTTTGGGGGCGGGATGGCCATGTCCCAAGCGGTTACCGTTTTGATTGACGCGTTGAATGAATTTAAACAGGCGTGAGTTGAAAGATCCGGTTTCCATGATGGAACCGGATTATATATTATATGAATGGATAAAAACATTCGTTTTTTAATGGATTTTTTAAATGGAAAGGCGATATTTTAAAATTAAACCAAAAAACATAACAAATGGGAGAAAATTGGTTGATGTTGTGTTAGGATTATTAATTTTTTTAAAGTGGAGAAATGCTTGTTGACAAGGGATGAAGTCCAGAGTACGATGGGGAAGGAATTGCGCTTCACCAAAATTGATCAAATGAAGCGGTTTAGATTTGCGGATATTGGGGAAAGGTCTTCCGGGAGAATGATTTTTGCGAAGAGGAGACCAAATATTCCGTGTTAAGCTACTCTGTGGTAGTTTGTGTTTGATTACCGAGAGTAAGGGAGTTTATGCACATGCTAAAACAAGATCAAGCCGGCTATTTGTTTGAACGCGAGATTACCCCTTTCATCATTCCGAAGGAGCAAGTGGTAGTCGTTGATCCGGATTGGTCACTGGAAAGAGCGCTTCTGGTATTGACACGTAAGGGGACTAATTCGGTTCCTGTGATCAATAAGGTGGGTCAAGTTGAGGGACTGATCAGTAAAACGGAAATTCTTGATTTCATGTTTAAAATCAGCCAAGGCAATGACATTGACTTCAACCAGTTAAATAAGTACAAAGTGCAAGAAGCGATGAATAAAAATCATTCAGGTATTTTAGCCAACTCCATATTTTCATTCGCCTTTGAGGTGTTGATTAACCGATCCTATATTCCTATTATCGATATAAAAGGGAAGTTTGTGGGAATTTTAACGAGAAAAGTGATGATGGAACAAGTGATTGAATATTTCAAAGAAGAATATATGAAAACAGTGGCAGATCAAATGTAAAGCAATGAGGAAGGCAGGGGTTCCATAAAATCTCAGGAGTACAGTCGTTTAAGCTCGTAAAGTACACTCGCTAAGAACGACTAGCAAGAAAACCGCTCCAATTTGATTGGGCGGTTTTCTTTGATCTGCGGTATGTTTTCTACACGAAACTAAATAAAAAGGAATAAACATAGGATGTTATAAGTGCCATTCATTTGCTCAGTTTTTCACTTCTATGAACAGATCATTCAGTAGTTGATATTTATGGCATTGTTGAAAAAACTGGCTCATTTCCTGCCAATAGGCGGCTTCTTGTTGCCGATCGGTGATTTGCGCGGTCAATTTGACGTATTGCAACCATCCAAAGAAAGAGAAAGGAATAAAGGGAAAAGAGAAGTCCTCTTTATAACAGGACAGCAAAATGGGTTGCAATTCACGATAGGCGCTCTTAAAAATGGTCACCTCAAGCGATTCCGGTAATTTTGCTGCAGCGATAATGAGAGGGCGTTGTTTTTTCCAGATATGGAGCATGCGTTTTTTCAGGAAACTGTTGCAATATCTGTCCTGATCCTTTTTGTCGAGTTGGACATGGAAGGTGGGCTTGTTTTCCCGCACTTTATTGTCATAAAAAAAGGATCGTTCAGATTTCTTGTAGGGGTCGTTGTTCATCACTGCAGAAGAGCCTTTTTTGCTTGGAAAGTCAACGGGTGAAGCAAGTGATTTCAAAATGGAAAGATGGCCTCTCGACAATAGCGTATTGTTTTTTTTCATAACTATTCCTCCTACAAGTGCGCTTCTGCATCCAAACGGGCTAATGACAAAAAAATAAAAAAACAGATGATGACAGAATAGATAGATAAAAAAGTGAAACATGGTTTCGAAAACGCCTTCTATAGAATATTCTGCCTTAAAAATGTATTTTAAGCAAGTGAATATCGCTTGAATTTCATATAAGAAATGAACAACTTTTTGATAATTATTTAGCGATGTAGCGTTGTTTTTGAATATATCGCAAAATGGGTATTGATTCCAAAAAGACCAAATTTAAGTATCAAGGACTACTTTATAGTTCTATATTAATAAGCTCAATTCCTGTCAAGGGACGAGTTGGGAAAGAGGGGTTCCATATATTGAAAATATTGGAGTTAGTAGGGAAAGGGTTTCTGTTATTTGTTTTCGTGATGTTGTATTCCTTGCCGATCGTATGGATCACGAAAAACGAAGGCATCAATCTGGCCTGGCAAAATATCGCCTTTATTTTGGCGGTGTTCTCTTTATATGGGCTGTTTGAGCGACGGCGGGGTTGGAACCTCGGATTGCGTCAGGCGCATCGGCTGCGGCAATTTGCCAAAGGGGCCGGGTTTGGCATCGCGATGATCAGTGTGGTTGCGCTGATCATCTTTGCGACGCACGGGATCATGTTTGAAGATGTGCATGTTTCGCCTGTGGTGATGACTAGCGCGCTGCAATCACTCGGCCTCTTCCTTTTGGTGGGACTGTCTGAAGAAACGGCATCGCGCGGCTATGTGCAAGGGCTGCTTCGTTATCGGTATAACAAGCGGACCGCTAGGATAGTGTCCGCTCTCTTATTCGCTTTGTTGCATGGACTAAATCCCGGGGTGTGGAACCATGTTTTGCCGATCATCAATCTGTTTCTGGCGGGTTTGTTTTTCAGCGTCTACCGCGATGTCTCGGGGGGCTTGTGGGCGCCGATCGGATTTCACTTCACCTGGAATTTTTTCCAAGGCCCGGTATACGGGTTCAAGGTATCTGGGTTGCAGTTGCATTCGATTGTGGAATCGCGACCGCGGGGAGCCGCTTTTCTGTCCGGCGGAGCCTTTGGCGCTGAAGGAAGCGTGGTTTGCACGGGAGTGTTGCTTGCGGCGCTATGCTGGTTGATCTGGAGAGACCACAAAAAAGAAACCGTGGCATCTTCATAAAGCCGCGGTTTTCCTTTTTCATGGAATTCTGGTAAGGTTTAATTATGGATCTTCATCAGCGGGACCCGCTGGGTGGGGATCGGCGGAAAGAGCAGGTTCTCCGTTGGCGCTTGCCTGCGGGAGCAACTCATACCAGCCGTCACCGATATGGCGGTACAGCGGTCGATTCTTCTTGTGCAGTGGGCAATACTCGCATCGGCCACCGGGGCGTTGCCGATAACATTCGATACAGCGGATTGGCTTCATGTTGACTCTCCTCTCATGAAAAGGAACAGCATCGCCGGATGATTATGAAAAGTATCATTTCTCAAGATGGAGAGTGAATTGAATCATTGGTTGAAATCCTAACAAAGGGGATTCCCATGGTATGTTTGAAACTTCACTTGATATTGGGAATGGGTGTGAAGTAAAATAAAATGAGAATCATATGATAATCACTCTAATTAAGGTTATCATGTGGGTGGCAAGTCGTGTTTGGTTTTAAAATTCCCCATGGTTTTTATCCACTTTATTTTAACATCCATGGGCTTTCATTTCATATCTCCGGAAAATATTCCGCATGATCGGTTGGAGATATATAAAGTATTGAATTGATGGAGGAATAGTAGATGTCGACAGCACCAAAACTGACGATAAAAGATTTGCACGCTTCGGTGGATGGGAAAGAGATCCTAAAGGGGGTCAACCTTGAAGTGAAAGGCGGCGAAGTGCACGCCATCATGGGACCAAACGGAACCGGGAAAAGTACGCTCGCATCCGTGTTGATGGGTCATCCTCGATATGAAGTGACTAAGGGGGAAGTGACCCTCGATGGGGAAGATGTATTGGAGATGGAAGTGGATGAGCGCGCCCGTGCCGGTCTGTTCTTGGCTATGCAGTACCCGGCGGAAGTGAGCGGTGTGACCAACTCCGACTTCTTGCGCAGCTCGATCAACGCGAAACGCGGTGAAGGAAACGAGATTTCCTTGATGAAATTCATCCGTGAGCTGGATAAAAAGATGGACCTACTCGAGATGGATGAAAAGTTTGCCACCCGTTATCTGAACGAAGGTTTCTCTGGTGGGGAGAAAAAACGGAACGAAATCCTGCAAATGATGATGCTGGAGCCGCGGATCGCCATCATGGACGAAATCGACTCCGGTCTGGATATCGACGCGCTCAAAGTCGTGGCCAAAGGGGTCAATTCCATGTTAAGCGATGACCTGGGCGTATTGATGATCACCCACTATCAACGCTTGCTCAACTACATCAAACCAGACTATGTGCATGTCTTTATGCAAGGTCGCATCGTGAAGTCCGGCGGTCCAGAACTGGCAGAGCGTTTGGAAGCGGAAGGTTATGACTGGGTAAAAGAAGAACTGGGCATCGAAGACGAAACCGTCGGTCAAAAGGCGTAAAGGGTGGTGCAAAAGATGAGTGTAGAAACCCATGTGCTTTTTGATGAAAGTGTTGTAAAAGGCATTTCCGATAAAATGCAAGAACCCGCCTGGATGCTCAAAGTCCGCCAAGAAGCTTACCAAGCGGCGCTTCATCTGCCATTGCCCAAGTTGGAACGCACCAGCATCGACCGTTGGAACTTTACCCACTTTGCGCCGTTCATTGAAGAAAAGGCGATCCACTCCCTCGCCGAATTGCCTGACGATGTGCGTCAATTTATCTTTGATGAAGAGAAGGCCAATGTTCTCGTCCAGAAAAACGGCAGTGTGATTTTCCGCCAACTGAGCGATGAGCTGGCTAAGCAAGGTGTGTTTTTCGCTGATTTGGCCCAAGCGACACGCGAGAACGAAGCTTTGGTGAAGAAGTACTTCATGACGGATGGCATCAAACGGGATGAACACCGTTTGGCAGCGCTTCATGCCGCACTCAACAGTGGCGGGGCATTCCTGTACGTTCCGCGCAACGTGGAAGTGGAAGTACCGCTCCAAGGCTTGTTCTGGTTGGCTGGCAAAGATACCGCGATGATGCCTCATATTATTGTCGTGGCAGAAGCGAATAGCCGGGTTGATTTTGTGGCTAACTTTATCGCGCAGCCCGGCGATGAAGCGGCTCTCAACAACAGCGCGATAGAAGTGTTTGTCAGCGATGGCGCCCGTGTGCGTGTGGCGACCGTGAGCAACTTGGGCAAAGAGACCGTCGATGTCATTTATCGCCGTTCCCTTGTCAGCCGTGATGGCCAGTTGGAATGGATCGTGGCTGATCTGAGCGATGGACGCGTGATCTCTGACAATACCACCCACTTGAACGGTGAGGGTGGAACCGTGAACGTGAAGACGGTTGTGTTGGGCACGGATCAAATGAGAGCGAACGTCACTTCCACCATCCATCACTGGGGTCGTCATACGACCAGTGACATCAACGCCCGTTCAGTCATGAAAGACTCGGCAACCAGCATCTTGAACAGTATCACCAAGATTGAAAAAGGAGCAAGCAAGTCTGATGGCCAACAATCGGGCAAAGTGTTGATGTTAAGCCCAGATGCGCGTGGGGATGCCAACCCGATTCTCTTGATTGATGAAAACGATGTAACTGCAGGGCATGCGGCGAGTGTAGGTCGGATCGATCCGATTCAGCTTTACTATCTGATGTCTCGTGGAATCAGCCGGCGCGAAGCTGAAAAATTGATTATCCGCGGGTTCTTGGATGCGGTGGTTTCTGAAATTCCTTCGGAGAGCCTGCAAGCCAGCATCCATCGCCTGATTGAGAGGAAACTTCAATCATGAAGAGCCTGAAGAACGATTTTCCCATCCTACACCAACAGGTAAATGGGCATCCGCTCGTTTACCTTGACAGTGCCGCAACATCACAAAAGCCCTTGCAAGTGATCCAAGCGCTGGAAGAGTATTATCGCAGTTACAACTCCAATGTGCATCGGGGTGTGCATACGCTGGGTTCCAAAGCGACGGATGCCTATGAAGGGGCGCGTGAAAAAGTACGCCGCTTCATCCATGCCCGTTCCATCAAGGAAATTGTCTTCACGCGCGGCACCACCACGTCCATCAACCTGGTGGCCCGAAGCTACGCTTTGCCACGTTTGAAGGCCGGAGACGAGATCATCTTAACCCCGGCCGAGCATCACAGCAATTTGATCCCATGGCAACAAGTGGCAAAGGCGACAGGTGCGACATTAAAGTATTTTCCGCTTGAAGCGGATGGTACACTAGAGTTGGGGAAAGTAAGAGAGACGATCACATCCCGGACCAAGATCGTTGCGATGCAACAAGTGTCCAATGTATTGGGAACGGTGCATCCGATTAAAGAGATCGCCCAATTGGTGCACGCGCAGAGCGGAGTCATCGTGGTGGACGGTGCCCAAAGTGCGCCGCACATGAAAGTGGATGTACGGGATTTGAACGTCGATTTCTTCGCTTTCTCTGGTCACAAGATGTGTGCTCCCACGGGAATTGGTGTGCTGTATGGTCGGGAAGAGCTCTTGGAGCAGATGGAGCCCGTTGAATTTGGCGGTGAGATGATCGACTATGTGGATCTGTATGAATCCTCATGGAAAGAGTTGCCCTGGAAGTTTGAAGGGGGCACACCGATCATCGCGGGCGCTGTCGGCTTGGGGGCGGCGATTGATTATTTGGAAGCGATCGGACTCGATCACATTGAAGAGCATGACCGCAAGCTAGCTCGTTATGCGGTAGAGCGGTTAAGCCAGATTGAGGGACTGACGATCTACGGTCCGAAGGAAGACCGAATGGGCTTGGTCACCTTCAATCTTGGCGATGTCCATCCCCACGATGTGGCGACGGTCCTCGATGCGGAGGGAATCGCGATTCGGGCCGGACATCACTGCTGCCAACCGCTGATGCGCCATCTGCAAGCAACGGCAACGGCTCGAGCGAGTTTCTATCTATATAACGATGAAGCGGACATTGACCAACTGGTAAAAGGTTTACAAAAAACAAAGGAGTACTTCGGAAATGTCTTTAGATGATCTGTATCGACGGGTGATTATGGATCATTACCAACGTCCACGCAACCGCGGCCGGATCGAAGAAGGTGCAGTAACGGTTGACCTGAATAACCCCACTTGTGGTGACAGCATCTCTCTGCAAATGCGTGTGGACGATGGCGTGATCCAAGAAGCGAAGTTTTTGGGCGAAGGATGCTCCATCAGCTTAGCCTCCGCTTCGATGATGACAGAAGCGGTCAAGGGATTGAAGCAAGAGCAAGCATTGGAGTTGGTTGATCTTTTCTCGCGTCTGATGCAGGGGGAAGAGATTGATATTGAGCAATTTCCGCTCGAGGATATTGAGGCGTTAACCGGTGTATC
The DNA here is from genome assembly GCF_042665195.1 of Laceyella putida. Taxonomy (NCBI): domain Bacteria; kingdom Bacillati; phylum Bacillota; class Bacilli; order Caryophanales; family Thermoactinomycetaceae; genus Laceyella; species Laceyella putida. Next base: position 5,782 of record NZ_JBHTBW010000065.1, on the reverse strand, counting down.
CAAGTTTCCCGCGCGGATCAAATGCGCGACGTTGGCTTGGAAAGCGCTGGAAAAAGGATTGAAAGAGCCGCATTAATTAAACGGGGATAAAGGAGGAGAAGGCCGTGGCACAAAATATTCCTGATCTGTCGGAATACAAGTACGGTTTTCGTGATAAAGACGTCTCGGTTTTCCGCTCCAAGAAAGGGTTAAGCCGTGAAGTGGTGGAAGAGATTTCCCGCATGAAGGGTGAACCCGATTGGATGCTGGAATTCCGATTGAAAGCATTGGATCAATTCTATAAAATGCCAATGCCGGAAGCGACCAACAGCAAATGGTTCTCTCTCTTGCCAGGAAACCTGGATGAATTGGATTTTGACGATATCACCTATTACGTCAAACCATCTGAGCGTCAAGGTCGTTCTTGGGATGAAGTGCCTGATGAAATCAAGCAAACCTTTGACAAATTGGGAATTCCTGAAGCGGAACAAAAATTCTTGGCCGGGGTGTCGGCTCAGTACGAATCTGAGGTTGTATACCACAACATGCAAAAGGAGTTGGAAGAGCAAGGGGTTATCTTCTGCGATACCGACACCGCTCTGCGTGAGTATCCGGAGCTGTTGAAAGAATACTTCGGTACGGTTGTGCCGATTTCCGATAACAAGTTTGCCGCTCTGAACAGTGCGGTATGGAGTGGCGGCAGCTTTATCTACGTGCCAAAAGGGGTGCGTTGTGAAGTCCCGCTCCAAGCTTACTTCCGCATCAACTCGGAAAACATGGGGCAATTTGAGCGCACGTTGATCATCGTGGATGAGGGTGCCTTTGTGCACTATGTGGAAGGCTGTACGGCGCCGATCTACAGCACCGACTCCCTCCACAGTGCGGTGGTGGAGATCGTGGTGAAAGACAACGCCCGTTGTCGTTACACCACCATCCAAAACTGGGCCCCTAACATTTATAACCTGGTGACCAAGCGGGCCGTCGCCCATGCGGGTGCCCACATGGAATGGGTGGATGGAAACATCGGTTCCAAACTGACCATGAAATATCCAGCGGTCATCATGAAAGGGGAAGGCGCTAAAGCGGATATCCTTTCGATCGCGGTCGCCGGAAAAGGTCAGCACCAAGACGCGGGTGCAAAAGTGGTTGCATTGGCGCCGAACTGCACATCCACCATCATTTCCAAGTCGATCAGCAAACAAGGCGGGAAAGTAACCTATCGTGGTCTGACGGCGTTTGGCAAAAACGCGGAAGGCTCCAAAGCGAACGTGAAGTGTGATACGTTGATCCTGGATGACCAATCCACTTCCGATACGATCCCATATAACGAAATCAAAGCGGACAATGTCACATTGGAACACGAAGCGACGGTATCCAAAGTGAGCGAAGAGCAACTCTTCTACCTGATGAGCCGCGGATTGTCTGAGAATGAGGCGACGCAGATGATCATCATGGGCTTCATCGAGCCATTCACCAAAGAATTGCCAATGGAATATGCTGTTGAAATGAACCGCCTGATCAAGTTTGAAATGGAAGGTTCGATCGGTTAACAGAGAAAGCCCGCCAGCACCGGCGGGCTTTTTTATCATGGAATGCCATGGCTACAGCCACCATGGCCGCTGCGGCAACAATTGGATCTGAACGGGAAACTCTTCTTCAAACCAGCGTTTGATCTGTGTCTTCATGACAAGGTATTCCGATGCGGCATGGGAGACGCCGATCAGGGACATGGAGGTATCGGCGACATACTCCATCATTTGCCGATAGCGCGTGCGCCCGTAATCATTGTCGACGTGGCAGTGAATTTCTCCGGTTAGATAGGCCTTTGCCCCTTTGCTTTCCGCTTCCTTCATCCAAGCGACCTTATCACCACAACCAGCGATAATGGCCACTTTGTCAACACGATCATGCTGAGGACCTTCAAAGTCGGCATAAGGGATCTGGAAGAGCGCGCACGCTTCCCTGATCAAATCATCTGTGCTGCAAGCGGGGATGTTGGCTATATAACCAAAAGCTCCATGTTCAGTCGCGCAAAAGGACCCGGCGATGGAAGCCGATAAGGACTCAGCGATGGCCAGACTGGTGCTCACCTGTGGATGGACATCCAATGGCACATGACAGGTATAGATGGATAAGCCTTTATCTTTGATCTGCTGGATGTAGATTTCGTCGATGGGCACAAATCCCCGTCCCCATCGTCCGCGTGGGTCGCCGCACTCCATCACTAACGGATGATGCATAAACAACAGGTCACCCGGTTCCCCCGCATCAATGAATCGCTGCAGAACATCATGAGTGGGAAAAACAGCGAGAAAGATGGTGTGAATCTGTTCTTCTCCTTGCACCATCAACCCATTGAACAATTGGGTGAAACGGGGCGCAAATCGTTCTTTCCAAGGATAGGATATGGGATCATACACCATGGGGATGAATCGTTTAAACGCGGGATCAGGTCCGATTTTTTCCAGTTGAAAAAAATCATCAAGGACATGGGTGAATTCATGCAATTGGATCAAGTCGATCTCTCCTTTCCAGTGGTGTTGATCACCCATGAAATGGTTTTGTGCAAGTGAAGCTACTTCCCGACGAAGCGAATGAGAAACGCAGACTTATAAATCCACTGTTCACCTGGACTTGGCAAATGAACACGCTTGTCTTTTCAAAGAGTTTGTTCATTATAATATATCTTAAACTTGACAAATTTAAAATGGCATTGATTCTGTTTTTGTGAAAGATTTAATTAGTTATCATTAAAAATAGTCTTTTGAAAACGGTTTCTAATCGGTTATAATTTTGGTATGCGAAATAAGTGTCACATGGCGCAGAAGGAGATGTCCTATTTATGGCGGTTGTAATTGGATTAGATATTGGCACCACAAGTACCAAGGCGGTCGTCTTTGCTCAGGATGGTCAGGTTTTGGGCAAGCATGCGGTTCATTACCCGTTATACCAACCCGACGTGAACCGGGCAGAACAAGATCCAGACGAAATCATGCGAGCCGTCATGGAAGCGGTAAAAGAAGCGGTAACACGGGCAGGTGTGCGTCCAGCCGAGATTGTGGCCATCGGTTTCAGTTCGGCGATGCATTCGCTGATGCTGGTTGATAAAGATTACCGCCCCTTAACAAAGGTCATCACGTGGGCGGATAACCGAAGTGCCGCTCAGGCGGAACGGTTGCGGCGGAATGGAGAGGGACTTGCCCTTTATAAGCAGACGGGAACACCCATCCATCCGATGTCTCCCTTGACCAAATTGCTCTGGTTTAAAGAAGAGGAATCGTCACTGATTGACCAAGCGGCAAAGTGCATATCCATCAAAGAATACGTTTTGTATCAGTTGTTTGAAACAGAGGTGATCGATTATTCCATTGCTTCCGCCACGGGTTTGTTTGATTTGACCACTTTGACTTGGAATGAAGCAGCTCTCAAACTGGTGGGATTGGACAAATCCAAACTGTCCCAGCCCGTTCCGACGACAACGGTGTTAACCGGTATGAACAAGGAACTTGCGGAGAAGATGAATCTGGATCCAATGACACCTTTCGTCATTGGCGCCAGTGACGGCGTATTGGCAAATCTCGGTGTGGGGGCGACGGAAGCGGGGGAAGTGGCGGTCACCATTGGGACAAGCGGGGCAGTGCGGGCGATGGTTCCCTCTCCGCTAACCGATGCATATGGCCGCACTTTTTGTTATGCGCTGACGGAAGATTGTTGGGTCGTTGGGGGTCCAAGCAATAATGGGGGCATTCTCATGCGATGGTTGCGGGATAACTGGTTCAAGAATGATCGGGATTTGGCGCAGCTTACCGAAGATGAACAGTACCAATGGATGGTTGCTGAAGCGGCCAATATTTCCGCCGGTGCCGAAGGATTGTTGTGTCTCCCTTATTTTGCCGGTGAGCGCGCCCCTTTGTGGAACCCTGATGCTCGTGGCGTCCTTTTTGGTATGAGCTTACATCACACCCGTGCCCATGTGATTCGGGCGATGGTGGAAGGGATCTGCTTCAGTATTTTATCGATTAGCCGGGTGTTGGAAGAATTGGCTGGACAAGCGAAGGTGGTTTATGCTTCCGGAGGTTTTGCCCGTTCACCCGAATGGCGGCAGATCATGGCCAATGTGTTGGGACGCAAACTGCTGATGCCGCAAAGCACAGAGGCATCGGCGCTGGGGGCCGCCGCTTTGGCGCTATATGGCTTAGGGGAAATGAAGACGCTCGGTGATGTGAAGAAGTGGATTCATATTCAGGAAGAATATCCGCCTATGGCAGTTGAGCATCAGGTGTATCAAGGGCTTTATCCTCTTTATGAGCATTTGTCACACCATTTGACGGACGAATTTCAACGGATTTCTTCGTTCCAGCAGGGAACCAGATAAGAGAGGAGTTGTCTTCATGTTATTGGCTATCGTTGTTGTAGCAATTATCGCTCTGTTGTTGATGATTACATGGTTAAAACTAAATCCATTCATCAGCTTGATCATCACCGCACTGGGTACGGGGCTGTTGGCGGGGATGCCACTGGATAAGGTCATCCAGGCGATTAAGGACGGCATGGGAAATACGCTTGGCTTTATCGCGATCGTCTTAGCGTTTGGAACGATGTTGGGCAAGATGATGGCCGAATCGGGTGGGGCTGAGCGCATCGCCAAGACATTGATCGCCAAGTTTGGCCAGAGAAATGTGCATTGGGCGATGATGTTTGTCGCTTTTATCGTCGGTATTCCCGTTTTCTTTCAAGTGGGTTTTGTTTTGTTGATTCCATTGGTGTTCACCATTGCGATCGAGACGGGAATTTCTCTCGTCACGATTGGTGTGCCGTTGGTGGCGGGTCTGTCCATCGTCCATGGCCTGGTTCCACCACATCCCGCGGCCATGGCGGCAGTGGGGATTTTTAAGGCGGATATCGGAAAGACCATCTTCTATTCGTTGATCGTTGGTTTGCCGGCGGCTATCATAGCGGGACCGCTTTATGGCAAATGGATTGGAAAGCGCATACACAAGGAAGTCCCGGCCTCTATGGCCAAACAGTTGATCACCAAAGAACAGAAGACGCTGCCTGGTTTTGCCAATACGTTGTTCACGATTCTTTTGCCGGTCTTTTTAATGCTTTTAGCCACGTTGGCGGAACTGGTCTTTCCGGAGGGCAATAAATGGAGAGCCGTGTTAAAATTCATTGGGGATCCGATTGTCGCTCTCTTGATCGCAACCATTTATTCGTTTTTCAGCTTGGGATTTGCGCGGGGGATCAACAAGGAAAAGATCTTGCAGTACACCCAAGATTGTTTGGCGCCAACCGCTGGAATCCTGCTGGTGATAGGTGGTGGGGGAGCTTTCAATAAAGTGCTGTTGGAGTCGGGGATTGGTGATGCCATTGCTCAGGTCGCCAAAAGTTCCCATATCTCCCCTGTTCTTCTCGCTTGGCTGATTGCCGCTCTCATCCGTGTGGCAACAGGGTCAGCGACGGTATCGATGTTAACCTCGGCAGGCATCGTGGCTCCGATGATCGCGGCGATTCCTGGTGTGAGCCCGGAACTTCTGGTCCTGGCGACAGGTGCGGGTTCCTTGATCTTGTCTCATGTGAATGACTCGGGTTTCTGGTTGATCAAAGAATACTTTGGTATGACAGTGAAAGAAACCTTGTTGACTTGGACCATGTTGGAAACAATTCTGTCCGTGGTCGCGCTGGGCATGATATTGATATTGGATATATTCGTATAACAGACAAAAGCCCTCACTCCTGAGACTGATGCAAAAGCATAACATGATTTGTAAAAGTGCCTTCGGGCACTTTTTTTGTTACACTG
>NZ_JBHTBW010000064.1:0-7820 GCF_042665195.1 Laceyella putida | reverse complement strand
TTTAGCTGACGGATACGAATCGGTCGAGGGCTTATCCTACACATAGATCTCTCCCATTTGCAACATGCTTTATTCCAATCTAATTTTCAAGGTGTGAACCACCTTGAACCGCATAGTGCTTCAACTCAGAAGCCAACGTCTGGTGATGATGGCGGAGGGGATCCACCCGTTCCCATACCGAACACGGAAGTTAAGCCCTCCAGCGCCGATGGTACTTGGGCCTAAGCCCTGGGAGAGTAGGTCGTTGCCAGGCCCCAACAAACCCCCACTTCATCTTGAAGTGGGGGTTTGTTGTGTTCGCTTATCTACAAAAAAATACCGCAGAAGAATCGCAATAAACAATATACATTTTTTTTCTCTTTTGCTATACTACGAATATAAGTTTAAAGATCATACCTCGTAACACAGTCCATTGTCACAGATTTTTCTCATACCTTAATGACCTTTATGAATCAAATGCTTTCGAGTATGTTATGATAAGAAAAAAGGGAGCAAGGATCATTCAATGGTCATAATCAAGATGTTGGTTAATATGATAATCGATATGACAAGCGTACATATGCGCAAGAGGATGATATGCGCCTGAACGGTATGATCTTGTAAAAGCGATTGGTATTATAAAGTTATTGTTTTTATTTATTGAATCAGAAAATTAATTGTTGACAAAATCGAAAGAGGTTACTATAATCATTTTTAATAACATGATATATGAAAATCTTTAAAGTTTTTTGTGTGTAATGCCAATTATGACGATCACTATACTTCACCTGATAGCAAGATAGCGCTTTCATTGGCTATCAAGTTGTTGAAGGGAAGAGGAAGTTGCATACCGATTATAGAATGAATTTTTAGAAAATACCAACATAACTTCATTATGCTACTACGTTGAAGAGGAAAAGTAGAAGTAGGCTCTGATGTACAGAGAACCATCTCATGGCTGAGAAGATGGCCGTCATCCAACTTCGAACGTCGCCTCTGAGTTTTGCTTTTAAAAGGGGAAGTATTCCCTGAGTAAAGAGCAACGGTTTTGTCCTCGTTACTGGACTAAAGTCCTTAGAGGGACTTAGTGAGTCTGTTTTTCGCGAGAAAAACGGAGAAGCTGAGTGGTACCGCGAGATTCTCGCCTCAGCAATCAGAATAAACGTTCGTGCGCAAGAGCGTTTGTTTGATGGCTGGAGCGAGTTTTTTATTTTGAAACCATTGAAAAAGGAGAGCTGCTTAAGATGAGAAAAGGAATCGACGACATTGACCAGAAAAGCCGAAAAAGCCATGCACTTTTCTCATACTTTTCGCTTTTCTTAAAAGGCACAAGTTGTTTTGGCTTTAGTGCAAACCATTTGTGAGGAAAGGTTGTGAAGGTAAAATGAACACCCAGGTTAGTCAGAAGATTGAAAAAATATCTGGTGCTCAGATGGTGGTTCAATGTTTGAAACGCCTTGGTGTTGACACCATCTTTGGTTATCCGGGTGGAGCCATCTTGCCTGTCTACGATGCGTTATACAACAGTGGCATACATCATGTGTTGACACGCCATGAACAAGCGGCAATCCATGCGGCTGAAGGATATGCGCGTGCAACGGGAAAAGTGGGAACGGTGATGGCTACTTCTGGACCTGGTGCAACCAATCTTGTGACCGGCATCGCGGATGCTTTCATGGATTCCGTCCCCGTTGTCATCATTACCGGTCAAGTGGCAACTTCCATGTTGGGAACGGATGGTTTCCAAGAGGCCGATGTGTTGGGGATTACGTTGCCTGTAACCAAATATAGCTATCAGCCACATGATCCGTCAGAAATCCCAAAAATTATCCATGAGGCGTATCATTTGGCGAGTACGGGTCGGCCCGGTCCAGTTTTGATCGATATCCCCAAAGATGTATTGAACAGCATAGCTGAGTTCCACATTCCAGAAACGATTGAATTCGCCGGCTATCAAGTGATTGAAGAGCCCGACCAACAGCAAATTGCCACGATTGCCCAAGCGATTGATAAGGCTAAGCGCCCACTGCTATATATTGGCGGAGGCATTATACATGCGGAAGCGGCCCAGGAATTGAGATTGTTTGCCAAAAAAGCCAATATCCCTGTTGTTTCCACCTTGATGGGACTGGGTGCGTTTGAACCGGATGATCCATTGTATTTGGGGATGCTAGGCATGCACGGTACTTATGCCGCCAATATGGCCGTGTATGAATGTGATTTATTGATCGCATGTGGTGTCCGGTTTGATGATCGGGTTACCGGAAAGTTGGAACGTTTCTCGCCGAACTCGAAAAAAGTGCATATCGATATCGATCCTGCTGAGATCGGCAAAAACGTGGTCATTGACTATCCACTCGTATGTGACGTGAAAAAGGCATTGGCTCAGCTCTTGCTGCATTCTCCAAAGCCTGACACCGGCGCCTGGATCAGCAAGGTTACGCAAAGAGCGAAAGAATATCCCCTGAAGTACGAACAACATCCGGATGGTGGATTAAAGCCCCAGTTTGTGATTGACTACTTGAGCAAGCTGACGGATGGCAAGGCGATTGTCACGACGGAGGTTGGACAGCATCAGATGTGGGCGGCGCATTTTTATCAAGTCCGCCAACCTCGCAGCTTTATTACTTCAGGTGGATTGGGAACCATGGGATTCGGTTTTCCGGCGGCCATGGGAGCGCAACTGGCCAAACCGGATGCGACAGTCGTTTGCATCGCAGGGGACGCTTCTTTCCAAATGAACATTCAGGAATTGCAGACCATTGCGGAGTTCAATATTCCTGTTAAAGTCTTTGTCATCAACAATCATTTTTTGGGTATGGTAAGACAGTGGCAGGAAATCTTTTACGATAATCGCTACTCCGAATCCAAAATCGGATCGCCGGACTTTGTGAAAGTGGCGGAAGCATTCAATGTGAAAGGCTTGCGCGCGGCAACAAAAGCCGAAGCGGAGATGGCGATTAGAGAAGCATTAGCCCATCCGGGCCCGGTCGTTGTTGATTTCAATGTTGAAGAAGAGGAAAATGTGTTTCCGATGGTACCTCCGGGCAAAGGCAATGATGAAATGATCCTGGGAGGATGGGAAGAATGAAACAGACGATCAAATTATTGGTCAACAAAAAGCCAAGTGCCTTTTTAAGAGTCATGGGTGCGTATTTGCGCCGGGGGATTGACATTGAACATCTGTTGGTTGAAAAGGATGGCGAAGCCAATTTCTCCACGATGACGATCACGATGGATTGTGATGACTCCAAGCTGGAACAGATGATCAAACAATTAAGCAGGCAAATTGATGTGATTAATGTACAGAGAATTTCTGGCGAAAGCCATTAATCTAATAATTCACACAAATAAAACAAAAGGAGAGGTTTCAACATGCAAATGTATTATGACAACAATGCGGATTTAAACGTGCTGCGTGGAAAAACGGTAGCGGTCATCGGTTACGGTTCTCAAGGCCACGCCCAAGCGCAAAACTTGCGTGACTCGGGTGTGAAAGTGGTTATCGGCTTAAGACAAGGAAAGTCTTGGAAACAAGCGGAAGCGGATGGCTTTGAAGTATTGACCGTAAGAGAAGCGAGCGCGCGTGCGGATGTGATCCAAATCTTGTTGCCTGATGAGTTCCAAGCTAAGGTATACCGTGAAGAAATTCTTCCTGAATTAACCGCCGGCAAAATGTTGCTGTTCTCGCATGGTTTTAATGTCCATTTCGGTCAAATCGTCGCGCCTGAAGATGTGGATGTTGCTATGGTCGCACCTAAGAGCCCGGGTCACCTGGTTCGTCGCGTATTTGAGCAGGGCGGTGGGGTGCCGGGACTGTTGGCGGTTCATCAAGATGCGACAGGCAAAGCCAAAGAAGTGGCACTTGCTTACGCCAAAGGATTGGGTTGTACCAAAGCGGGCGTGTTTGAAACAACCTTCCGTGAAGAAACGGAGACGGACCTGTTCGGTGAACAAGCCGTACTGTGCGGTGGCGTGTCCGCCTTAGTCAAAGCCGGTTTCGAAACGTTGGTTGAAGCGGGATACCGGCCGGAGATCGCTTACTTTGAGTGTTTGCATGAGCTAAAACTGATTGTGGATCTGATGTATGAGGGCGGCTTGTCCCGGATGCGTTATTCCATCTCTGACACCGCAGAATTCGGTGACTACATGACCGGCGATCGGATCGTGACCGAAGAGACGAAAAAAGAAATGCGCCAAGTGCTGCTTGAAATCCAACGAGGTGAGTTTGCGAAGAAATGGATTCTTGAGAACCAAGCGGGTCGTCCGTCTTACAATGCGATCAAGCAAAAAGAGGCCAACCATCCGATTGAAGAAGTGGGCGCGAAATTGCGTGAGATGATGAGCTGGATGCAAAAATAATCGATTTCTCTTTTAGGATGTGGGGGCAAGGCGAGAATGATCAATACAAAAGTGATGCTAGGACAGGATGAAGTGACGAGAGCCTGGCGCATGTTGAAGGATGTCGTCAGAAAAACACCGCTTGAACATAATTTGCTTTTATCCGATCGGTATCAGTGTCAACTTTTTTTGAAAAGAGAAGACCTACAGGTTGTCCGTTCTTTCAAAATTAGGGGAGCTTATCACTTTCTAAGCCGTCGTTCCAAAGAAGAGTTGAGCAGAGGGATTGTGTGTGCGAGCGCGGGTAACCATGCGCAAGGCGTTGCGTATTCTTGCCGCATGTTGCAAGTGCAAGGGAAAATCTTTATGCCTACCACGACACCCAACCAAAAGGTGAGTCAAGTTGAGCGTTTTGGCGGTCCTTTTGTGGAGATCATCCTGACAGGGGATACCTTTGACGCTTCGTTTGCGGAAGCCATGCGTTATTGTGAGAGGGAACAAATGCTGTTTGTGCATCCCTTCGATGATCTGGATGTGATCGCGGGTCAAGGAACGGTGGGCATGGAAATCATCGAACAATTGATTGAGCCCATTGACTATGTATTTTTGAGCATTGGCGGAGGTGGGCTGGCAGCTGGCGTAGGGGCATATTTGAAAGAGGTCTGTCCTATGACCAAAATTATCGGTGTCGAACCATCCGGAGCGCCGGCGATGTATGAGTCGTTAGCCAAAAATGAAAATATTACGTTGCATGAAATGGACAAATTCGTTGACGGCGCGGCAGTGCAACAAGTGGGAAATTTGACGTTGGAGATATGTAAGCAAGTGCTGGATGATGTGGCGCTTGTGCCTGAGGGGAAAGTTTGTTCCACCATCCTCCAACTGTACAACGAGAATGCCTTAGTCGTGGAGCCGGCGGGTGCGCTGCCGCTGGCCGCCCTCGACTTCTATCAAGATGAGATCAAGGGCAAAAACGTGGTTTGCGTCGTCAGCGGCGGGAACAACGATATTGATCGCATGTCGGAGATCAAAGAAAGATCCCTGATCTATGAAGGGCTAAAGCACTACTTTATCATCAATTTCCCGCAACGGGCCGGCGCCTTGCGTGAATTTATCAACGGGGTGTTGACCGAGCAAGCGGATATCACCCGTTTTGAATACATCAAGAAGAATAACCGCGATAACGGCCCAGCCCTTGTAGGGATTGAGCTCAAGAACCGGGATGAATACCCCCTCTTGATTGAGCGCATGGAGCAAAATAAAGTGGAATATATTGAGATCAACAAAGATCCGAATCTATTTCATTTGTTGATTTAGAGGAAAAGGAGGGAGCAAACTGTGAGAAAAATGAGAAGTGACACGATAAAACGCGGTTTTGACCGCGCGCCCCATCGCAGCTTATTGCGGGCGACAGGGCAGATCCGGGATGAGTCCGATTGGGACAAACCCTTCATCGCCATCGCCAACTCTTATATCGACATCATTCCGGGGCACGTGCATTTGCAAGAATTCGGTCGACTGGTGAAAGAAGCGGTACGTGAAGCGGGTGGCATCCCATTTGAATTCAATACCATTGGGGTGGACGACGGGATTGCCATGGGGCATATCGGGATGCGTTATTCCTTGCCTAGCCGGGAGATCATTGCCGATTCCATTGAAACGGTGGTATCAGCCCATGCTTTTGACGGTCTGATCTGCATTCCCAACTGCGATAAAATCACCCCTGGCATGATCATGGCCTCTTTACGCGTCAATATACCAACGATCATCGTATCAGGCGGTCCGATGAAGGCGGGGAAAACGAGTGATGGACGCTCCATTTCATTGTCATCAGTATTTGAAGGGGTTGGGGCTTACCAAGTCGGTAAGATTAACGAGGCTAGTCTGGAAGAACTGGAGAGATTCGGTTGTCCAACTTGCGGTTCCTGTTCGGGGATGTTTACAGCCAATTCGATGAACTGTTTGTTGGAAGCTGTCGGGTTGGCTCTGCCAGGCAACGGAACCATATTGGCGGTGAGTGAAGAAAGAAAAGAGCTGGTCAAACAAGCAGCCAGACAAATCTTGAAACTGATCGACATGGATCTGAAACCCCGTGATATCGTCACTGAAAAGGCGATTGACAATGCGTTTGCCCTCGATATGGCAATGGGTGGTTCCTCCAACACGGTGTTACATACGCTAGCCATTGCCAATGAAGCGGGATTGGACTATTCGTTGGAACGGATCAACCAATTGGCGGAAAAGGTACCCCATCTGAGTAAAGTCAGCCCTGCATCCGATTATCACATTGAAGACGTGCACCGGGCTGGTGGCATCTCCGCCATTCTGAATGAGCTCAGCAAAAAAGAGGGGGCTCTTCATCTTGATACGATCACGGTAACGGGCAAAACGTTGGGCGAAAATATCGCAGGAGCTGATATTTTGGATCGGGATGTCATTCGTCCATTGGCGAATGCGCACTCCCAAAAAGGAGGGTTGTCCATCCTGTTTGGCAATCTGGCACCTGATGGTGCGGTGATCAAAGCAGGGGCGGTACAAAATGGCATTACACGCCATGAGGGGCCGGCGATTGTCTTTGATTCCCAGGATGAAGCTCTGCAGGGCATTGCCAGCGGCAAAGTGAAAGCGGGGCATGTTGTCGTGATTCGTTATGAAGGCCCCAAAGGCGGCCCGGGCATGCCGGAGATGCTGGCGCCAACATCGCAGATTGTGGGGATGGGATTGGGGGCAAAAGTGGCATTGGTCACTGATGGCCGTTTTTCAGGTGCGACAAGGGGCATTTGCGTCGGTCATGTATCGCCGGAAGCGGCTGAAGGTGGACCGATTGCCTTTATCGAAGATGGGGATATTGTCGTCATCGATATTGTCGCAAACAAATTGGAAGTGAAATTGTCACCAGAAGAGTTTGAGCAGAGAAGAGCCAAGTGGGCAGGTTTTGAGCCAAAAGTAAAAACCGGATACCTTGCCCGTTATTCCAAACTGGTCACATCCGCCAGCACCGGCGGAATCATGAAAATTTGATGGCCACCAAGGCCCGGTTGCATGACTGGGCCTTGGTTGTTTTTATATCTTTGTGAGCGAGAAAACCCCTAGCAAGGCAAAAGAACTCCAGACAGAAATTGTTGAAATGGACTGCTGGGCTGGCGGTCTAAGCTTGGTCCATTTTTCTTCGATAGAAGGGATTACCCAAGAATTCCCTGCGTTACGCATGGGGAGTGGTCAAGGGAAGCTTCATTGTATGTGGCTGGGACCCTATTTATCATCATGCAAGATGAAGTGTGTTGTGCATAAGGGATCGTTGAGTTTGAAACGATATAAGATGATAAGAAAAGATGAGTTAATACTCGCAATAAAAGAATAATAATCATTTTTATTGACTTGGATTCACCTTTTTAGTAGGATAATTTTTGTCGCTGCGAACGAGCGGTGACTTGAAAAATGAAGTGTTCCTTGAAAACTAAAGAGTGAACGTGACCTGTCAATTCGATGTGACACTTCGG
>NZ_JBHTBW010000063.1:0-8554 GCF_042665195.1 Laceyella putida | reverse complement strand
GACTCGCCGCCTAGCGTACTGGTCATAGGTACGCCGCCCATATGGGTACATGCAACGATGTTGTAAAACTGTATGGGATGGGCTGATGAGACAGCCCTGAACTTGGAAGTTGTCCAAAGCAGAAATGGATTGAGGACATGAACTATCCAAGAATCCCACGGCTTCAGCCGTGTGGAGTCTCAAAATAGGGTCATTCGACCAATCCGACGAATATAGGCTTTTAACTTAGAGCAAATATGGAAAGTCTTCCGTATACTGCATACGAATCAAGATCATAAAGGGGTTGTTAAAATGGAACATAAATATCCCATGCATTACCCGCACATGATGTGTCCACCTATGATGCCACACAAGATGCCACATATGATGGATCATGACATGCACAAAGCGTATTATCATTGTAAAAAAGCATGTAAGTACATGAAAAAAATGATGAAGCGCCATTGCCATATGCCACACTATAGGGAAAGTTCCTCATGTGGTTATACGTACGATGCGGTAGACGATTTTTGGGGACTGGGGTAAGCAACTATCGAAAAGAACAGATATATGCACGCCAAAATGTGATTGAACGCTGCATCAACCGCCTTAAACAATGGTGTGGCATCGCCACGCGTTTTGAGAAACGGGCGGTCTATTTTCATGCCGCTCGATGAATCGTTGCCTTCATCGATTGATTCATACATTGATGACCAGACAAGCCCTAGTGGACGCTTAAAGACAAACTATTTTTCCATCTTTGGCCACTTGTTTTTGGTGTACCAAACAGACCACTTTTGGCTGTTGTCGCTTGTGCTTCCCTGATATCATATAAAATGTTTTGTTGCTCAAGTTATAAATGAATTTGCACAAAACTATAAACAAATAGATATTTAAGCATTGCAAAAATAACCAAACCTTTATTTTTGGTAAAGACAGGGCAGAAACTACATTATGAATGACAATACTGACAATCCCTAATCCAGCACTTAATAGCATCTGTAAGATATTAATGATCAACCAACTACTGTTTAGTATCTCTGCAATGGCAACTTCTGTATAATGGGCAGGGATGCCATAGTAATTGAGATAGCTGGCTTTACTCACCCTTCATTTTTGGGGTTTTGATCATTAACAAACATCCAATCGTGAATATGATTCACCTCGCTAAAATCAATTTGGGGATTAAGCATGAAAAGAATGTCATACCCTACCACGATCGCCATACACATATTGGTGATGGTTTGCGTATCCACATCTGTTCGGATTTGTCCTAACTCCTGACCTCTTTTCACAATCATCCTTAAAAAATTTGACCACTGATCCTCATTCGATTCCAACCATTCACGAACAAACTCATTCTTACGGGAATGGATTAAGAGATGATAAAAAGCAAATGCCCAGGTCAAGCGATTTTGCCCTGAGCTCGAATGAATTTCATCTGTCACTCTTTCCAGAATGGCCCGGACATTGCAGTTGTCTTTGGATAATTCCTTTAGAATCTCTTCTGCCATCTGACCATGACCCCGATCCAAACGTGTACGCATCACTTCATACAGCAGTTCTTCCTTGCTTTTAAAGTGAACATAAAAGGACCCTTTGGTTCTTCCGATGCTGGTCATGATGTCGTCAATGCTTAACGCGTCAAATCCTTTATCGGCCATGAGTTGGAAAGTGGCATCAATGATTTTTCTTTTGGTTTCTTTACCTGTGGAGTATTTCATGTGATTGTCCCCCGCTCATTTATATTATAAATGTTTGGTATGATTCCATTGATTTTGACAAATATATATATATTATAATGAAATCGTACCAAACATACGGTTTGATATCAACGTTTAAATAAGGAGTGAATAGTATTGAAAATAAGAAAGTTGATTCCCGTGCTTTTCCTATTTGTTTCTGCTTTTTCATTAACGATCCTTCCGGCAACTGATGCATTTGCCACAACCTACAGTCAATATTACAATGCAACATTTTCTGACTCTGTTTGGATTGGTGGTGGTAAAGTTTTTAAAGCTACAGATACTTCAATTTATGTTACTGTCAATAAATCATCCAATGTTGAGTTATGTTACAAATTGTACAGTTCTTCTGGAACTCATTTAAAAACCACCTGTGTTGATCCCTATGAAAATCATATGGAATTAGGATACGATACAGTTGTTGGAAAACAATATAAAATACAGATTGCAAACATTACAAAAGCCTCGACAAGAGTATCAGGTACTGTTTATTACTAAAGCTCTAAAACAAAGACTTGAGGTCACAGGATCTCAAGTCTTTGTTCATTAAATGGAACATCAAAATTACCTTGATCTGAAATACAGGCTCCTGAAACACGGGTATCCGTATCATTCCTCGCTTGGTCAGCCCTCTTGACTTCACCTTCATGGCAATAGCCGACTCCAGATAAATAAACTTCTCGTCCTCAGCGACCTTCACCTTATTCACTATGGACCATTCCGCTTTCCTAACATCAGATGGTGGCCAAACTCGATGAGGCCTGCCGGACGCACCCGCCCCTTTTCCTCCAGTCCGATGAGCCACCCGAACGCCCTTTTCCGAATCACAGTCCACCGAACATCATGATCATGATAGTTGGTCACCTTGAGCCAATCATGTGATCGCTTCTTTGGCTTTAGGCAATCACCCAATTATGCATGGACAATCGTCTAGAACGTACACAGACAAATATAATATCGGGAAAACTAACATTGAGATAAGGAGGAACATACATTGAATCGAGAAACATATAGACAGATCCCCTATTCCTATCCTGGATCCATAGCTGCCCAGTCCTATGTCTATCCCTACACCATTCCAACAGTAACCTATCCCTATTTAAGCGGGGAGTACCCTAACTGTCCCTTTGAAGAATGTTATCAAGATTGCATAAATACGGGGATGTTTCACTCAGAAGAATGTAGGAGTAATTGTATATGGTGCCCATGCTGCAGGTGGTGACTGGTCATCTGTAAACCTTGTATTACTTGATCGTTTCTATTTGACCAACCCCGTACCTGAAGACAGGGGAAGTGGTCAAAGTATATTTCCGCATTGAAAGGAGAAGGTTGATGAAAATATATATCATTCACTTTGATAATTAGTAAAAGGTAATTATGCCGAAATGAGAAGCTTCTTTTGAACGCTTTGAGCAGTTTGGCAAATCTGTTGCTGTTGATTGGGAGCCAGTTTTAATGACGGTTCCTAATGAGTATAAAGATTTGCCGACAGAGGAGATTTTTTAATCTTTTTATCCAATATCCTAGTATTCAGTTCGGAAGCCAGACAGATATTCGAAGAACAGTTAGTACCTTATGGCGAATTTCTTACTGTGAATGTCGATAACAATGCTAATTTTGCTTTTAACGTAATGAATATCATATATGCTTTCGATGAAGATACTGCTGAAGTAAAACGATTTCCTAGCAGTGGACGCATCATGAGAATTATTAAGCATAAATTTGTTCCAGAAAAAGTAGGTGACCAAGTCATTTTTAAAATTCCACAAGATCCTGGTTCTATTTATGTTACAGATTCATTTGTAAAAAAGTATCATGAGCATAGGTTGACTGGACTAATTTTTAAGGAAGTTTGGAGTAACGAAGACTAGCAAAATGATTGACGTCCCCATGGGATCTTGTAAGTCTAGTTGCTTCACAAATTCCATGTAATTAAAAATAAACTCTGTATTTGACGCCAATAATAATGAAATACAGAAACTATTTGAATAAATCAGTAAGGCTTCTGGAATTGAACAAAAAATCTTACTGGTGATTAATTCTTTTTAATGATCTACTCCGCATTTTTTATTTCATAACATCTAGGTCGATGCTGGATATTGCTAGTTATGAAACATCTACCAAGCGATGTTGGACAAATGCAAAAGTTAGAGTCCTTCCTTTACAATCCCACCCCAAACAGATAAGCTGGAACCACATCGGGGAATACTATACTTAGATGATTATTGAACGACGTTAGCAATCGCGTCGTTCTTTTTTGGAGGGTACATATGAACCAAAACAGACAGCCCAACCGTTTGGCACGGGAGAAGTCGCCGTATTTGTTGCAGCACGCCTATAACCCGGTGGATTGGTATCCCTGGGGGGATGAGGCGTTTCAAAAGGCGAAGGCGGAGGACAAACCGATTTTTTTATCCATCGGCTATTCCACTTGCCATTGGTGCCATGTGATGGAACGGGAATCGTTTGAAGACGAGGAGGTCGCCGCCATCCTGAATGAACATTATGTCTCGATCAAGG
This sequence comes from Laceyella putida, assembly GCF_042665195.1. Lineage (NCBI taxonomy): Bacteria > Bacillati > Bacillota > Bacilli > Caryophanales > Thermoactinomycetaceae > Laceyella > Laceyella putida. Next base: position 4,310 of record NZ_JBHTBW010000063.1, on the reverse strand, counting down.
TGGACCGGGAAGAGCGGCCGGATGTGGACCATATCTACATGACGGTGTGCCAGGCGATGGCGGGGCATGGCGGGTGGCCGTTGACGATTATCATGACGCCGGAGCAGAAGCCGTTTTTTGCGGGGACGTATTTCCCGAAGGAAGAGAAGTATGGGCGGATTGGCTTGAAGTCGCTGCTGAAGAAGGTGGCGGCGCTGTGGAAAGAGGAGCGCGCGCGGGCGACGGAGATGGGCGACCGGGTGGTGGAAGCGGTCCGGCAGTACCTGAATCCGGCGGAGGAGGGCGACTGGTCGGAAGGGGTCTTCGACCATGCGTTTGAGCAGTTCGCGAGCCAGTTTGATGACGTGTACGGCGGGTTTGGCGAGGCGCCGAAGTTTCCGCGCCCGCATGATTTGTTGTTCTTGCTCCGTTATTGGAAGTCGACGGGCGAAGAGGAAGCGCTCCATATGGTGACGCATACGCTGGATTGCATGCGGCAAGGGGGCATCTATGACCATCTCGGTTATGGCTTTTCCCGTTATTCTGTGGATCGGGAGTGGCTGGTGCCCCACTTTGAAAAGATGCTTTATGACAACGCCTTGCTGGCCATCGCTTATCTGGAGGCGTACCAAGCGACACAGGATGAGAAGTATGCCCAGGTGGCCAGGGAGATTTTCCAGTATGTCCTCAGGGACATGACCTCACCAGATGGCGGGTTTTATTCGGCGGAAGACGCCGATTCGGAAGGGGAGGAAGGCAAATTCTATGTCTGGACGCCGGATGAGATCGCCGCGGTGTTGGGTGAAGAGGATGCGGCCTTGTTCTCCGCTTGCTTTGGGGTGATGGAAGAGGGCAACTTCGAGCATGGCACCACGGTGTTGCACCAGATCGGCTTCAACTTGGAGGAGGCGGCCAAGGATCAGGGTGTGACCCCGGATGAGTTGGCGGCGAAGTTGAATCGGATGCGGGAACAGCTCTTTGAGGCCCGGGAAGAGCGGGAGCATCCGCATAAGGATGATAAGATCCTCACTTCTTGGAACGGCCTGATGATTGCCGCTTTGGCGCGTGGGGCGCGGGTCTTGGACGAGATGATGTACGCGGAAGCGGCCGGCGAGGCGGTGCTCTTCATCAAGGACAAGTTGATGCGGGAGGATGGGCGCTTGCTGGCCCGTTACCGTGACGGCGAAGCGGCTCATTTGGGGTATCTGGATGATTATGCCTTTTTGGTTTGGGGATTGATGGAGCTGTATGAAGCGACATTCCAAGCGGGTTATCTGGAGCTGGCGCTCACGCTCACGCGGCGGATGATCGCGTTGTTTGGGGACCCGGATGCGGGCGGCTTCTATTTTTACGGGCGGGATGCGGAATCGCTGTTGGTGCGTCCGAAGGAGATTTACGATGGGGCGACCCCGTCGGGCAATTCGGTGGCGACGTACAACTTGTTGCGCCTGGCCCGCCTCACGATGGATGAGGAACTGACCCGGGCGGCGGAACGGCAGATGAAGGCGTTTGCCAAGGCGGTCGATTCGTCGCCGATTTCCCACTCGTTCTTCTTGGTGGCGCTCCAATTCGCCCATGGGCCGGGGAAAGAGATCGTGATCTCGGGCCATCCCAACGATGGGGCGACCAAGGAAATGATCCGCGTCGTGCAGCGGGCGTATCTGCCTGAAGCGGTGATTGCGCTGTCGCCGCGTGGGGAAATGCCGACGACGATGAAGTTCATGACGCCGTCGGTTTTGGAGAAGCCGGCCGATGCCGACGGACCGTTGGTCTTCATCTGCGAGAACTTCGCCTGCCAGCGCCCGATTCAGGATGTGAAGGAGCTGACGGAGAAGTTGGCCTCCTCTTAGGCGGAAAGGAACCCACTACTCTGTAAAATTAAAATAAGTAATCTCCATTACAGATTAAAGAACTTGATTATAATGTTACACATTATATATTTTATTGGTACATCACTTATCTAGAGTGGTGTATTTTTTTGTTTTTACTGACCTCTAAATGACCTTATTTGCTACTATGACCATACAATTTAGTTAATAATTTACAGCGATATGCTGTTGCGGTATAATCAGAACAAATATTCATAAAACATATATTCTTATCGGAGGTGTTTTCGTTTAAAGTTTTTTCTATCTGTGCGGCAAGTCCTGAGGAGACTGCTAAAATTGGTATCGGCACAGACCAGCGCTGTTTCCAAAGCTCTTGTGTATCGTTGTTATAATTTTCAAATTCAAAAATGTAAATATCTCCGTGTTCAAAATGGATAACGGGAGCTTTTTGTATTAAGTAACAATCTATCATTTGGTCCCAGACTGTTGTGACGATAACATCCGTTTCTGGAATGGACTCTGCCAAGCCATGCCCGAATGGTACTTGAATGTAATTGGCTTTAACCTTGATCCAAGTAGGCTCAGGGTCGTAACAAACGATATTCACTTTATGACCGCGTTTAACCAAATAGTTGGTATATTCTAAGACGATTTTTTTAAGTCCCTACATATCTTCATATTTGAGCTGCCATACCTAACCAAATATCAGCCTGTTTTGCTAACTCGTTGTTTTTATAAAATAGATTCTAGAAAGCGTTTGTTGTGCAAAATACTAGGGCAATCAGGTAAATGTTTCCGGGCAATCTCGTTATGGGCATAGGCTAAAACATGGTTGCCTAATTGTGAATAACAAACGCACAACTGTAAATGAGGAAGCCATGTCCAGCATGCATGATTGAGCAATCCCCAACTTTCCACAGGTTTTTCTAGTTGTGTAGCTAATTTATACCAGAAAGCTGCCATTCGATACTGTTTTTTATTTAAAAAGTGATACCCGAGTCTGCAGCAAAACTCCGCACGTGGAGTGTCATATTCAAAAGATTTATAAATATATTGGAGTGCACTTTCTTGATCACCAAGATGGTCAAAACAATCGGCCAGTTTTCCGCAAGCGGAAATATTGTATTCAACCCAACCCTTCTTCGTTTCTAAAAATTTTTCATAGTATTCGATAGCTCGTTCATAATATTGATGATCTAGTAACTCATTAGCATAATAAAATAAATCTCTTGGCAAAAATTCTTCTCCTCGAGCCAACCGCTTCTCATAGATCCGAAGATTTCTTTCAGAGTCGTGATGTTGATGTAAGGGTTTATGGGTTACAGTGATGTCGCTGTTAAGTATATTCCCCAAAACTTCCAGATACTCGTGAACAGCCCCATGCCACCTAAAGTTATTTTTCCTTTTTACAAGTCGATTGCGGCGAAGGCTGGTTGTTACCATTCCATTTTCATCAGTAGCAAGACTATATATCATAGTAACAGAGTCAACGTTAGGATCAAGCGTATCCTTTAAGGTAGAAAACTTTTTGCGATCATCTTCCAATAGCACATCATCAGCGTCTAACCAAAAAATATAGTCCATGGTTGCATGCTGGAAAGAGAAATTCCGTGCAGCAGAAAAGTCGTCAATCCAGGTGAAGTCGATTATACGGTCGGTAAATTGAGAAACAATTTCTTTGGTTTTATCGGTAGAACCCGTGTCAACGATGATAATTTCATCGACGAGATTTTTCACCGATTCTAAACATCTTGCAATGGTCTCCTCTTCATTTTTTACAATCATGCAAAGGCTAACGGTAATCAATTTGGAACGCTCCTTTACCATCGATTTTCTTTCTATGTGAAAAAATCGATCACCACCTCAATTCCAAGGTATACATGAAATTGAGGGGTGATTGATCGAAACAATTTCACTTTGATTTTGTGAGGGTTCCATATTCATTCGAAGCTAATTTAATTTTTTAAGAACAATAGAAGCGTTTACGTTTGCTTGTGTGCCTCCTACCAAAGACGCAAGGCCAACTGCTGCAGCAGAAGAATGATTATGAAGGGTAAGAACATCGCCGGCTGCTATGGCGATTATAGCCTGACCGTTGTTTTGCTGAGTGCCGGCACCTGAACCGTAGACTGTTCCCGCAACCGGCAAGCCATTTAAAAATAGTGCGAATTGGTTGGGTTCTGTACCCGACACGGAGAAAGTAACCTCATATTCTCCCGGAGTGGTAACTAAAATTGGAGCGGTTCCGGGGATATGCGTAATTCCAGTTGTAATTATTCCATTTGTATCAAAAATGACAGGAGCCTCTATAGCTACCGTTTGAGGAGTTAGGTTGTAAATATACGCGTATTCGGCTAATCCAGCTCCAGTAGCCCCCGTAGCGCCTGTAGCTCCTGTTGCCCCTGTAGCTCCTGTCGCCCCTGTAGCTCCTGTAGCGCCTGTTGGTCCAGCAGGTCCCAGTGGTCCCGTAGCGCCTGTAGCTCCTGTTGCCCCTGTAGCTCC